>CAVIFH010000008.1:0-19221 GCA_963641615.1 bacterium
GCAGGCCTCCCTCGGTAAGCTCAGCACCGTGAAGGTGGATGTGCGGCTTGGGGACGGCGACGATACGGCCGATGTGAAGCTGATCGATGCCTCCGACATTATTCCGACCGTCACCCCCGTTGCGGGCGAATCGCTCAAAAACGGCATCGTGGATTTCTGCTTCCATCTGGACATGAACGCAGCCGAAGTCAGCATCGACGGCGGCAGCGGCAACGGCACCATTTCGATACGCGGCGGCAAGGAATGCACGCTGGCGGAGAACCTGACGAAGGCCGTTACGGAGTATGTCCTGAAGCAGGATGTGGATCTGCCTGAAACGAGCATCACCATTCGGGGCGGCGCGGACGATGACACCATCGATGTGAGCACCACCGCAGCCTTCGCGACCCTGGGAAAAACGGAAATCTCCGTCGACACGGGAAGCGGATACGACAGGATGCATTTCTCAGGCAAGCTCGATGACAGTGTTTCTGCTGAAAAGCGGATCACGGCAAACGCGGAGCACACCGAATTCACGGTGAATGCCCTGGCGCAGGTTACATTCCTCGAAACCGTCACCGATCTGCTGGGTACCGACGATCTGAGCATCAACCTTCGCAAATCCTTTGAGGTGCTTGTTCAGAACGCGGAAGCATACACCGACACCCTCGAAAACAAGCGCAGCGTTCGTGTAAGCGACATCACCCGCGGCGACGCGGCGTCGGACTTCACGAACTATATCCTTACTCCCAAGTTCGATTCCGAATCCAAAGCTTCCGTCCGTTTTGACATTGCCGACACCGGTCTTCTGCTCGATGATGAACCCTTCATGAGCAGCCTGATGGTCGACCTGAGCGGCGCCCCCGATTTAGGGAAACTGACTGTGACGAAGCTCCTTGCACCGCAGCTGAACGTGGCGATCTCCTCCGACGCCCTCGACAGCATCACCCTCGGAGAAGTGGCCGGGCGCAATGTCCTCGTTTCCCTGAGCGGAACGGACGCGGCGATTGCCGAGATTGACCTCGACGCAGTGCACAGCGACCTGGATGAGGAAGAGAATATTGAAATCCAGATGGGGCTTTATGAAGCCTCCCGCAGCCTGAAGATCGATGTGACCGGCACCGTTCATGCAAGGGAAGCCGTGAGCATCACTTCCGCGCTGACCCTTAACAAGGCTTTTATCCCCGGTGAAGACATCCTTCAGAAATACGCGGGCATCGACTTCAACCCCGTGACGCTGAAATTCGGCACATCCGAGATTGACGTCACCGGCACGATCCTCGCGGGGGGCGCAATCGAGATTGCCTCCGGCGTGAACGTGGATATCGATGCTTCGAACGGCGTGCTGAGCCTCATCGTCCCTGTGGCGGTCTCCGGCTCCTTCGGCCACTCCAAGGTGCTGGTATCCGGGAATGCCAGACTCGTCTCCGGTTACCGGGGCGAAGAAGCGACCGGGCGCAATGCAGCCGGCATCGTGCTCTCGTCCCGCTCGGCGAACACCCTCACCGCCTCCACAGGCGGCGGCGTGATCCCATTCTCACTGGGACTGGGCATGGTCTCTTTTGAGACGAGCACCATCGTGACCGACAATGCACAGCTTCTCTCCGGTGCGGACGTAACAGTCCGAGCCGACAGCTTCCTCTCGAGCATCATCACCTCCACCGGCAAGTCCGGCAACATGTTCAACGTTGATCCCCAGTCCGGCCTGTTCATTGCAGGCAATTTCATCCTGACGGAAACAACGGCGAAGGTCACCGGGCAGGCTGATGTCCAAGCGGACGGCGATGTCCGCGTCGAGAGCACCGACCGCAGCTTCGTAAATACCGCTGCGGTGGCAATTCCCCAATCCGAAAAGAGCATCTCCGAGCAGTTCGGCATCCTCCGGGGCATCAAGTTTGCGGAGAGCCTCATCGGCGTCAAGGGCGCCGGCAATCAGACTCTTAAAGGCAAGCTTCTTTCCAAGGTGAGCGGCTCGAACGCGCTGGGCAACCTCTTCACCGATTCAACCGCGTCTGCCGATCCGGGCAGCACGAATCAGTACGTCGGCGCCCTGGGGCTGAGCTATATCTCCGAAACCGCAACGGCCCTCGTTGACACGGAAGGCGGCATCACCGCCCTCGGTGCACTGACAGTCAGCACAAACGGGGAGACCATTTCCCGCATCCGTGCGGACGGCTCTCTCTACAAGACTCCCCTCGGCGTGAAGGAACAAATCCCCCAGAAGGCCCTCGGAGCGGCAGCCGCTGTTTCGATCCTCGACCGGGAAAATCTGGCGGAAATCGCCGGCGGCACCATCCGCACCGGCGGTCTGGATGTCCGCTCGGAGCTCGGCTCCTCCGCGGCAGAAATGATCGTCAAGGCCGGTCACGTTCCCCCGGATAAGGAAACGACCTTCGGCCTCGCAGGCGCCATCGCCGTAAATTACGTTTCCGTCACGAATACGGCCCGCATCGGCAAGGATGCAGAATATACCGTGACCGGCGGCAGCATTTCGGCAGAGTCCCTCGGCAAGGGCAATTTCCTTACCGTGGCAGACGCCTCCGGCAAACGCGAGCGCCTGAGCATCCCCCTCGGTCTCGTGACTGTTCCTCTCAAACCGGCCTATGAATCCGCATCGGACAGCACCGGTGTGGGCGCGGGCGTTGCCGTCGAAGTGCTGGGCATCAGCGTCGAGGCTCTCATTGAGGACGGCATCTGCTTCCGAGCCGGCACGCTGGACAGCATCCGCGCAAACGCTGATTTCGACGGCGACAGTCTCGTTCGAGCCGACGCAGGCTCGGCCGGCGGCACATCCATTGCTCCGGTCGTAACGGCTCTTGTGAGCAGCGTGAGCGTCAAGGCCAGCCTCGGCAGCGGCGACGCGCTGACGAGCACGGGGAACGCCGACATTACGGCGCGCGCTCAAATGGAGCGCCACCTCGTGTCCAGCGCCAAGTCCGTGGGCGAGAAGGCGGGCCTCGGAGCCGCCATCGGCGTATCCGTCATTGACGACAGCGCCGAAGCCGAACTGAACCGCAGCGTGACGGCAGCGAACATCACGGTGCAGGGCACCTCCGTCAGCCGTCTGTGGCAGAAAATCTATGCCGGTACCAACGGCGCAACACCCCCGCCGAGCAAGGAAACAGAAAGCTCCGAGAGCGGCACACAGAGCGACTTCGATAAGAAGATCGAAGAGGTTCTGGACAAGCTTTCCGCAGCAGGTTCCTCCTCTTCCGAGACAAAGAAGGAAGAATCGAGTCTCGGCAAGACCATCTCCAAGATCACAACCCAGCTGAATAAGCTCTCGTCCAAGCTCAAGGGCGGCAGCCTCGGGGGCGACGGCAACAAGGCCGGCGCACTGAGCGGAAAAGCATCCTCCCCGTCTACGCCGGAAGGCAGCCTGCAGGCTGCGGCGGCGCTGGCCGTAAATGCCCAGCGCAACACGGCCCGGGCGGAGATCGGCAGCGGCCTCACAATCACGGCCGAAGGCAATGTGACGCTGCGCGCGTCCGAGGATACCGACGCCGTCATTTCCGCAGACTCCTCCGCGACCAACTCCACCACCGGCGTCGGCGTAGGTGCTGCGGTAAACTACATCAATATCAATAATATCGCCAGGCTCGGTGCATCCAAGCTGAAAGCGGGCAGCGAGCTGACGGTGGAAGCGAACATTCTGGAAGACACGAAGAAGCGAGCCGCCGAGGAGATCCTCGCGGAGCTTCTGAATTATCTCGCCGATACCGAAGGCATCACCATCCTGACCGATGCGCTGATCGACCGGCTGGGAGCGGATTCCCTGGAGAAGCTGCTCCTTGAAAACAAGGACTACAATTCCCTCTCTGCCGAGGAACAGGCGGAGGTTCGCACCCTTCTCATCGATGCGCTCATCGCTGAAATCATGGATAACCCCGCGGACGCCATGGGAACAGTAAGCACGCTGGCCTCCTCCGTGATTGACAGCATGACCGACCGCTTCCTTGAGATCATGAGCGATCCGTCCTTCCTCCTCGACCTCTTCATGAACAAGGACGCCTCCAGACTTGAGCTGCTGTTCAAGCAGAAGGCTCTCACCGCCCAGGTCGCCTTCGAAGATCTGAAGGATGCTGCCTTCGCGATGATGAGCCTGAAGTTCGGCAACCCCGGCGAGCTGGACGGCGTAGGCAACCGCATTTCCACTACGGCCATCTCCGGCGTGGGCGCGGCCAATGTGGGCGTGGCGGGCAGCGCGGCCATCACCGTGCTTGACTCCGACACCCAGGCCATCGTCTCCGACCGCACCGCTTCAGTGGAAGACGACATCACGGCCGGCGGCTCGGCTGAGATCCACGCCAGGGCGGCGCAGAAGGTGTACACCACCGCCACCGCCTCCGCAGCGAACAACGGCCTGCCGGTGAAAAACAAGTCCGGTTCGGGTAAGCCCGGCAAGAGCGTCGGCATCGGCGCCTCCTTTGCTATCAGCATTCTGAATGTGAATTCCGAAGCAGCCCTCGGCGAAAACCGCACCCTCAAGGCAGATACCCTCGCGGTCGTATCCGAGATTCAGAACGACATCGACACCATCGCCGTGGCCGGCCAGGATCCCATCGGCCGTCAGCCGGTGGTGGAGCAGACCTCACCGGAGCTTTTCAACGACAAGACCTCGGCCGTAAGCAAGGCAAACAACACCACAACGAAGGACATTGCCGTGGATGCGGCGGTGGCCGTCAACCTCATTACAAACGATGTGAAGGCGCAGGTACGGGACGGCGCAAAGCTGACCCTCACCGGCGGAAACAGCATCGTCACCGACACCGTGATCGGACAGAATGCGGACGGTTCGGATCGTTACGAAATCGTGAGCCTCCTGGTGCGCGCCTATGAGCGCGGCCAGACCTACACCGCGACCTCCGGCTTTGCCACCGGCGGCAAGGCGGCCGTGGGCGGAAGCGTGGCAGTCAACCTCGCCAGCTCCGATGTAAAGGCGACGCTCAAGGGCAGCGGTACCATCGCTGGGAAAATGAACGTTCAGGCCAAGACCTCCAACGAGGACGAGGCGAATGCCCTCGCCATGGTGACAGGCGCCAGTCTGGATCGCTATCTGCAGAAGATCCGCGATATCATGACGATTGTAAACTTCACCGACAGTCCCTCCACCGGCGGCGTCAACGCGAAGATCATGTCCAAGTTCAACAGCTTCTCCACACCCTACGCTGTGAGCGGCAAGAGCAGCATCAGCGGCCTGCCTCTCATGACCATGGTGTTCGCGAAGCTTCCGATCCAGATCCCCGATTCCGAGAGCAGCACAGCAGGCAGCACCGGCGCGACCGGCGCTGCGGGAAGTGCCCTCACGGACAGCGGCGCGAAGATCCCCACCACCCCCTCCGGCGGCAAGCTGAACCTTGCCGCGGCCGCGGCCGTGAACATCACCGAGCACGCCTCCGAGGCCCTCGCGGATGGTCAGTTCACCGCGGCGGATGTCCGGGTGGAAAGTGAGAACCGTGCAAACTTCAAGGCAAACGGCTCGGGGGCGACCGTGACCTCCTCCCACGACATCAACACCAACTGCATTTCCGTCGGCGCAGCAGTTTCCGTCAACGGCAACAGTGCCCTTGCGCGCATGGGCGGCATCATCAATGCCACCGGCGGCAAGTCGGATGCGGAAGCCTATGACGGCGACGTGTTCGTCACCTCGGCTCTGACGCAGAATCAGGACGGCAAGTACCGCAGCCTTCTGGCTGCGCAGTCCGTGGCCGGCTCGATTGGCGGGCGCTCCGGAAGCATCGGCTTCGCGGGGGCGGCCTCCGTGGTTGCAGCGCAGGCCGAAGCGTCGGCAGAGATCCTCGAGGATGCGGAGGTTCACGGCGGCAGTGTGAATGTGACCGTCACCGACAAGAGCAAGCTGGCCATTCGCGCCGGCGGCATCACCGTCAGCGGTCAGAAAACCGGCGTGGGCGCGTCCCTTGCAGTCATCTATGCCGAAAACGAGCTCAATGCCCTCGTGGGCGACCGCGCGGAAATCTATGCGGATACCCTCGATGTCACGGCGAAGAAGCTGAAGATCACCAGCGACGACTATGCGTTCCCCTTTGATCTGAGCTATCTTTTCACTGTGGACGTGTCCGACGATGATCCCGAAAACAAGGGCATCATCAACCTCAACCTTACGGGCAGCGACAAGAGCTTCGAAGTCAATCTCGGCGTGGATAAATTCCTGGATGCTCTGGATCTGCTCAACTATCTCGCTTCCGTCAACTACTACATAGAGGCCATCGGCGGCGCCGTCTCCACGGCTGTGACGCCCGGCACCTCCTTCGCCGGTTCCTTCGCCATGCTCTATACCGCGAGCAAAGTGAATGCGGCGGTGGGCGACGATGTGACCATCGAGCTTACGGATGACCTGAATGTGAAAGCCGAATCCGATACGACAACCCGCGTCATCGGCGGAACCATCTCCGCATCGCGCGGAACGGGCGTCGGCGTGAACGTGGCAGGCATTGCGGACAGCGACGAAGTCACGGCCACCCTCGGCGGCTATGAAAAGCTCAAGCAAAGCAGCACGGAAATCTGGAACGTCTCCGCGAAGAATGTAAATGTCGCGGCCTCCGCGGCAAGCGATGTTCTCTCTGTCACGACTGCCATGGCAATTTCCAACGGTCAGACCGGCTCGGCCGTCGGCGGCGGCATCGGTGCCATCGTCACCGGCAGCAAGGTCAAAGCCGCCATCGGCAACGCCATCCGGGTCAAGGCAGCGGAAGACATCAGCGTACTGGCGAAGAACGTTTCGGATCTCATCGCGGTCTCGGCCGATGTGGCCGGCACGACCGGCATGAGCTCCGCGGCAGGCGGTACCTTCTCCGCCATCGCGATCTCCAACAAGACCGAAGCGAGCATCGGCAGGAACAGCACCGTCACGGCGAGCCGTGATGTACTGGTTCAGGCCGACACGAAAGAAAACCTCATCAACATTCTGGCGTCCCTCTCCGGGTCGACCGGCGGCACAGGTGCCGCGGGTACGCTGGGCGTACTCGTCACCGAGTCCGATACTCTCGCATGCGTCGGCGACGGCAGCAAGGTTACCGCCGAAACCGGCAAAATCGAGATCCTCGCCGGCGGCGATGCCCGGGAGATCAACGTAATCGCAGCCGCGGCGGCCTCCGCCAGGGGCGCAGCCGGCGGTGCAGCCGTTGATGTGAATGTGTT
The DNA here is from genome assembly GCA_963641615.1 of bacterium. GTDB lineage: Bacteria > Bacillota > Clostridia > Oscillospirales > Oscillospiraceae > Faecousia. Next base: position 7,138 of record CAVIFH010000008.1, read on the forward strand.
CAGCCGCAAGGTGCGCACGCAGATCGGCGAAAACACCGCTCTGACGGCAGCAAACATGGCGGCGGGCAGCAGCGTCATCGTGCTCGCGCAGGGCAAGGATCAGACCGTACTCGTGACCTTCGGTGCTGCAGCCTCCATGACCACAACGCTTACCGGTACCACCGTGACCATCGTCGGCTCCTCCGAGATCGGCACGACTGTCGGCAGCGACACGGTCATCCGGGCAGGCGACAGCGCAATTCTCGCCGCGGACCTTAAGACGGGGCTCTACGATGCGGCCGGTGCCGTCACCCTGGGCAAGTCCACGGCCATCGGCGCGGTGATCAACACCATCGCTGTAAAGAACCGCATCATCACCGAGGTTGGCGACCGCGTGCAGATCACGGCATGTGCCTGCACGAACGGCGGAACGGGCGGATACAAGATGCCCTCTCGGGAAGACCGCCGCAGAGGCGCCATCGTCAGCGCCAACGCACACAATAATATTCTGATGCTGTCCGTCAGCGGCAGCGGAGGAATGAATGCCGCCGCTACCGGCATTGTCCAGTCCCTCGTGATGTCAAACACTGTCAAAGCGGCGGTGGGTGACGGAACGACGATGGTCGCCGGCTTCAGCGGTGCAGAAGAAACCGACACGAAGACAGGCGATGATGCGGAAGCCTCGGTGGAGGCCGACGACGAGTCACACCTATATAACTTTGCCGGCGGCCTGAGCGTCAGCGGCAAGTTGGGCTTCGGGGCAACCATCGTTACGATGGTGTACGATAAGAATGTCTCCGCCGCAGGCGGCAGCAGCGGCACCATCCGCGCAAGCGGCAATGTGAATGTCACGGCGGACTCCGACGATGACATCTACCTGGTTGCTCTGACATTCGCCGGCGCAGGCACGGCAGCCATTACCCCGGGCATCAACGCACAGATCTTCATGAACGATGTGACTGCCACCCTCGGTGGAAAAGCCGATGCACTGGGCGATATCCGCGTCCTGTCGAACGCCGACACGCTGCTGGTCAATGCCGCAGCGAGCCTGGCCATGAGCGGCACGGCGGCTGTCGCACCCGTAGCGGTCGTCACCTACTTCACCGGCAATACGGACGCCTCCCTGCTCGCGGACGCCGCTCTGACGGCGAAGGGTGCAGTGGCGCTGAAGGCCGACTCCAAAGAGCTTGTGACGGTCGATGTCATCGGCGCGGCAGCCAGCGGAACGGCATCGGTCTCCGGTGCGGTCTCCGTGCTGGTGAGCAAGAACAAGACCCGCGCACTGGCGCAGTCCGGTGCGAATATCGAAGGCAAAACCGTCAGCGTCAAGGCACTTGATGACTACCGGCTCATCGGCGCAGCGGGAACCCTCACCGGCTCCGGCACGGCCGCCGTTGCGGTCACCGCCGTGATCGCGGTGACGAAGAATACCGTCAGCGCAGGCGTCGGCAGCGGAACCCTCGCTGAAAAAGCGGGCAGGATCCTCTCAACGGGCGGCGATGTGGAAATCGACGCGCAGGCCAAGCGCGACATGATCGAAGTTTCGACCTCGGTCGCCGGCGGCACGGCTGCGGTATCGGTCCCCATCATGGTGCTCGTATCCGGCGGAAAACTTCCGCAGGACGTGCGCGATGCCCTCGACGAAACGGGTGAAGTCGAAGTTGTCCGGGAAGTCGACGGCAAGGAACAGACCGTCACCGAGACCGTCTCCGTATTCAATGCGAAGAGCCTCGTTCAGGAAGCGGCCGGCGCGTCCTCCGTAAACAAAGCGGCCATTGAGAGCGAAATGAGCGGACTCGACGCCGATCTGGCAGGAGACGGCAGCAAAGCCTCCGACATCGAAGTCGGCACAAAGGAAAGCTCGGGGGATGACGCAGCCTACAGCTACGGCGCGTCCGACGATTACCGCAGCGAAGACTTTGACGACGCAGACTTCGAAGATTACAAGAGCACCTCCGATTCGACCGCCCAGGAATCCGACGGGACAACGGTCGACGCAGGTGAAACGCAGCGCGGCGAGAAGGAAACCTTCGAGCTGAGCAAGGACGGCGACCTCGCAAAAACGGCGAAGATCGGCCCCGCAGCCTCCGCATCCGATCCCAAGGACGACGTGATCACGGCCTTCATCGGCAAAAACGTGACCGTCGAATCGGCTCACGACATTCTCGTAACGGCGGACAGCCTGACGAATGCCGATGTTGTCACCCTTTCGGCGAACGGCGGCGTGGCAGCCGTGGGCGTGAGCCTCAATGCCGTGGTCCTCTTCAGCAATGTGGAGGCCGAGGTACAGGAAGGCGCGCAGCTGATGGCAGTGGATAAGATCGAAGTGCTTGCGACTTCGCGCTCTGCAGAGATCGACCAGGGCGAAGACGCCGACGAGATCAGCCGAAACAAAGAACTTACGAAGCTGCTCAATGAAAACGGGAGCAGCGGAGGAGAGGACAGCGACCTCGGCGCGAGCGAGGACGACGAAGCGGCGCAGACCGTTTCGCTCACTGCACGCACCATCCGCGTGTTCTCCGTCAGCGCCGGAGGCGGCGTGGTCTCCGTACAGGCGGCAGTCGCGGTGCTCTATCTCGAGAACACCACCTCGGCCACCATGGCAGGCAAGGTCCTGCAGGCGGAAGAGCTCCATGTGGAAGCTGTCAGTGAATATCCGAACACCCTTGCGGTGACCGTAGGCGTGGGCGGCGGCGTGGTTTCCGCCAACGGCTCCGTGGCGGTCGTCGCCAACATCGGCCGTATGAAAGCGGCGGTGAAGGGCAATGCAGACATCCAGAAGGTACCCACCGTAACGGTCACGGCCAAGCCGAATACCGACGCAACCGCCATAGCGACGGCAGCCGGCGGCGGGCTCGTGGGCGTGAATGGGGCCGTTGCCCTGACCATCAACCGCATGACATCCGATGCCTACATCGGCAAAGGCGTGAAAACCGGCTCCGATGTGAAAACCATCCGCGTGAACACGACCTCCCATACGACTGCCAAGTCCCGGCTGCTGTCCGTAACGGGCGGCTTCGTGGGCGTCGGTCTCGGAGCGGCTGTCGCGATCGTCGAGCCCACCGTGCACACCTTCATCGGTGAAACGGAACTCGACCGATACACCGCCGCAAACGGCATTGTTTCGCCCAAGGCAGCCGTCATCATCGACGGCAGCGTGACCAGCGATGCATCCTCCATGGTCATCTCCCTGACCGGCGGTGCCGTCGCGGCGGCAGGCAATGTGCTTCTCGTGTTCAACAACACCGATGCCGTCACCGGCATCCTCCGCAAAAATGTGACCGCAGGGACCATCGATATTACCGGCACCATGGACGCCAAGGCCAACGCTATTCTCGGCAGCGGCACGGCGGGGGGCGTGGCCGTGGGCGTGAATGTCAGCTATGTGGGCATGAATGCCTCCAACGATGTTCTCATCGACACCGCGAGCCCCGTAAAAGACGGCGTCATGATCGATCCCATTACGGTCACGGCAGATACCATCTCCGTCAACGCAGGCACCATCGGCAAACGCAGCACCGCCGCAGCCAAGGCGACCACCCTCGCCGGCGCAGTCGGGACAGCCGCAGCGGGCCTCAACACCGCCATCGCGGACAATGCCTCCCAGAACACGGCGCGCATCACCGGAAACGGAACGGTCACAGCGCAGAGCGCGCTGAACGTTCTTGCGTACGGCGCGGCGACCGCAGATGCGAAGATCCTCGGCCTCATCAAAGCCAACATGACTTCCGTGGCCGGCTCCTTCGCCATTGGCCTTCTCCGCAGCGTGCAGGCGGCATCCATCGATGCGGGCACGCTCAACGCCGGCAGCCTAACGGCGGAATCGCACTTCAACATCACCTACAACAGCAAAAAAGAGGACGTGACCGAAGACGCCGCCAAGGACAACGCGACGGCCACCCTGAAGATCGGCACGGGTGCTATGATCAATGTCACGGCGAATGTCGCCGCGGCGTACGGCAGATCCGAGTCGAAGGCCTATGTCTCTGCGAAGAGCATGGACATTACGGGCAATGTGACCGTACGATCCCTCGGCTATGCCGGCACGTACGCAAAGATCATGAACCGCAGCATGGGCACTTCGATGACGACCCCGGCGAGCTTTACCGCAGGAGCGATGCTCGGACTGGCATTTGCCCAGAGCAGCTTCACGGCGGAACTGAACGTTCCGGCCTCCGGCAGCACCGAAAGCAGCATCAAAGCCGATACGGTGACGGTGCAGACCGATGCTCTTACCCGGGCATTGGCGGAAGTCACCCCGTCGGCCGGCGGTCTGCCGACCATCGAGTTCGTCGGCGTGAAGCTTAACCTCGCGACAGCCGCGGCAAGCGCAGCGCATCATGCGCTCATTACCGGCGCAGGCACGCTGACGGTGAATACCGTCAACGTGAAAGCCGTCGGCACATCCTACACCGAAGCCGTTACCTATGCTCCGCAGTTCACAGCCTCTGCCGTAAGCGTCGGCGCGAATGTACTCGTGTCGAAGCTGCGCACTTTGCAGGAAGCAGCTATCCACGGCGCGACTGTGGACGCAGCAAAGGTCAGCGTAACATCCGACCTCAACAGCGCCCGCACCGAGACCGCCACCGCGAAGCTCGGCAGCATGAGCGCAAGCAAAAGTCTGGAGGACAAAGCCGGAAACTCCGTCACCATTCAGCTGAGCATGACGGACGCCAAGACCAATGTGGCCGTGGCTCTCTCCGACGGATACGGCATGGCCAACCTGGACAGCGCGAAGATCCGGAATATCGAATCGCTGACTCTCGAATCGACCGGCAACTCCTTTGCCAATGCGGCGACCGCAGCCGCGACAGCCAAGGTCAATATGTACAGCATCGGTGTGAACGTGCTGGTGGCGCGAGCCAACGGCGCTTTTGATGCCGCATCGTACAAATCTGACATTTCCGGCAAAAAGTCCGAAGAAAGCGGCAAAGCCACCAGCGGCACCGTCAGCATGAGCGCAGCCTATACCGTCAAAGCGGACGCCAAAGGCGCCGTATCCTTCGGCGGCATCGGCGCGGAGCTGAGCGAGCTCTCGTTCAAGACCAACGTGGCCGCAGCCCGTACCGGCGCGCGCTCCCTTGTGGGCCCGCAGGGCGGAGGAAAGATCGACATCAGCGGCGCACTGAACGTGACTGCCGGCGGCACAGCGGATGCCGAGGCATCCTTCCCGCGGGCTACGGTTTCCGCAAACGTTGTCGATATTGCCGTAAACGTGACCACCGCCGATGTGGGCGGCAAACAGTATGCGTACGCAAAGGCCGACGAGATCAATGCCGACAGCGTTACGATTCACTCGAACTTCAACAAGAGCGAAGGCCACAAAGCGGCCGCCTCCGTGGGCAGCACCTCCGGCGGTGGGGCAAAACTGAGCATCGCTGTTGCCAAGCTAACCGCCAATACAGCTCTCGCGGAGATCACTGCCGATGTGGCGGCCAAATTCGCGGCGGACGGTACGATCCGCAATAAGCTCGGCGTCTATACCGACGCTCGTGCCGTGGCCAAAGCAACCGTAGGCAATTCCCTCATCGATGCAGCACTTGTTTCCGCCGTGGCCAACACCACAAAAGCCGAAGCCCAGGGCAGCTTCAAGGCTGCGATCGGCGCCGGCAATGTGACGGCAGCCAATGCGGAAGTCACCGCCAATGTGACAGTGGACGCGGACGCTGACTCCAAACAACCCGAGATCTCCCTTTCCCAGGACAGCGCCGACGTCAACACGGCGTTTGCCGATGCCGGATCTTCCGTATACGCCCTCGTAAACGGCGGCGGAACGCTGGATCTCGGTGAGAACGGCACACTGACCGTCGAGGCAAAAACCACGGCCACAGCCAATGCCACCATAAACGGCGTAAGGCTTGATGTGAAAAATGCAAGCGCGGCCGTCGGCCTCGCGGATGCCGTCGTGAGCGCAAGCCAGACGGCAGGCGTCGACGACAAGTGCGTCAAAGCGAAGAGCGTGAGCATCCTCTCTGAGCTGAACAACTCGGACGGCCTCGGCGCCAAGGCCGAAATCGGCGGCAACAGCGGCGAGTCGCTTATGCTCAAGCTCAAGTCCACCAAAGCGAACAAGGCCAATGCTGCCATTACGGCAAGCTCTGCGGCGATTTTCCGAAGCACCGGGAGCAAGATTGCCGGAACGCTCGAAGTCCTGAATCATGCCCGGTCCTACGCGAAGGCTCTTGCGGCCGACAGCGTGGTGAGCTCAGGCGGCGCGGAAGCGGCCGTGGTGCTCGTAAACGCCGAAGCCGGCGGAACATTCCGCGCAGAGCTTCAGGCCATGGAAGCCGAGAAGCAGACCTCCGAGGCAGAACTCCGGAACCCCGATGCAGACGGTACGATCCGTGCCGAGAGCATTTCCGTTACGAACACCTACACCTCCAAAGCCGATGCCGTCAGCGGCGCTCCGAAGATCGGCATCAACGTCCTGAGCGGCACGGTCAACAAAGCTACGGCCGATGCCTCCACCGTTTCCGACGCCGCCATCTGCGGCAAAGGTACGGTCGAAGCCACGGGCAGGCTCAATGACGCAGGTGAAGTCAAGGTCGCGGGCAGCGTTATCGTGAAGAACGAAGGCACCGTGACATCGAATGCCGAACTGAAGGGCACACAAGTGAGCATAACGGCCGGCAGTATCGCCGCAAATGAGGCCAAAGCCACAACAAGCGCCGTTCAGAGCGCGTTCGTGGAAGACGCCATGGTGAAGGGCGAAACGCTGATGGTAAGCTCCGTTTACAACAAGAGCACACAGGCCACCGCAGCTGCGGCCAAGGTCGGCTCCAACCGCGCATCGTACAGCAATGGCGATAAGGACAGCAGCGGCAACGAGGTATCTATTTCCATCATCGACAGCAAGACCTCCACAGCCGAAGCCAAGTCCGCAGCGACGGTAAAAGCTTACCTGAACGGTGCATCCACCGACCTGAAAGGTATGTCTTCCAAACGGGAAAGTGCACTGTATGTAACGGTCGACGCCGTTTCCGCAGCAAAGGCGGAAATGTTCACCGAAAACTCCGCATCCGCATTGAACGTGTCGCTCATCACAGTCAAGGCCGATGCCGCCGGGACATTCGAAAGTGCCATCAACACCTCCTACACCCGGGACAACAAGACCTACCAGGGCGTTGTCAAGGCAGACACCGTCGACGTGACGACGACATACTCCGTAGATTCCAAGGCGACCGTTGAACCGGCCGGCAGTGTGAGCACATCGGTAAGCATCACTGACGCCTGCTTTAACTACGCCGAAACCAAGGCCTCCGCCTCTGCACTCTCCGCGGTAAGCGGCAGCGGCAGCCTGAGCGCGAAAAACCTGAAAGTCCATGCTCTCGGCAGCACCGCTTCGACGGCCACAGCCAATACCGTGAGCTTCACGGTGAGCGTGGTCCGCCTCGCCGCCAACAAGGCACATGCGGAAACCAACACCGAGCAGACGGCGAAGATCGAAAACTCCGGCACGATCGACGTGACCGGCGCCATAGACGTTCAGAGCAAGCTGAATTCGTCCAAAGCCACGGCCAACACGGGCAGCTCCGGCGGCACAGCAAAGGACAAAGTCAGCATCAGCCTGATCGACGCAAGCACCAATGAGGCAATATCCAATACCAACGCCACCGTCAAGGCCCTCGTAAGCGGCGCGGGCAGCGGAACGATCAGCGCGGATACGCTCAATGTTCTCGCAGAAAGTACCGAGAGTATATCCGAGGCCAATACCCACACCTTCCTGAATGTGAGCGTGGCAACGATCGGCAACCTGAGGGCCGCGAGCAGCACCTCCGAGACCATCGAGGCACGCCTTGAATCGGGAAGCATCACCACAGAAGGAGATACGACAGTCAAAGCCGTCGGCAGCGCCAAGTCGACAGCTTCCGGCGACGCGCCCGGCAGCATCTCGGCGGCAGATTTGTCCGTCTCCAAGATCGAGGCCGGTGTGGGCAGTGTAAGCAAGCGCCAGAGCGTCGGCGCCGTCATCGGCGACAACGCCAATATCAACGCCGGCGGAACGCTGACGGTCTGCGCCGAGAACAAGGGCAAGGCCGAAGCAGTGCTCAATAAGAAGGGGAGCTATTCCCTGGCCAAGATCGAGGATTCCGAGATCCCGACGTACAGCTACTATGGCACCTACGCCGGCGTGGGCAGCAACGCAAATATCAAGGCGGAGAATGTCTCCATCACCACGCTGGACGGGACCGAAGCGTACTCTCAGGTGGATTCCAAGAGCGTCAGCCTGACGCTGAATTCGACGTACATGTACGGTGACAACAACATCGACGCGGTCAACAGCATCAGCGTTGGAAACGGCGCAAAGATTTTCGCCGTGAACGACTTGACAATCAAGACAAACGCCAATGCGTACATGATCGCCAAGACGCACGCCAATTCCAAGGGCGGCTTTACGAGCGACGGCACACTCAAGGCTTTCAATACCCTCAACCGCAGCGTTATGGTGAACATCGGCGCGGCCGAGCTGGAGGCAGACTTCGGCACGCTGCATATCGAGGCTGCTGCCGGCGAGACAGATTACATCTACGCCTTCAGCAAGATCGACGGCAAGGGCTTCGTTTCGCTGGGTCAGACCACCACCATCAACACGATGAACACCACAGTGAATGCGAATATCGACCGCGGCGCAGTGATCCGCAACACCTTCGGCCAGCTCAACATCCATGCCAAGGCCGAGCTGGGCAATTACGCTTATGCCTACTCCTACGTGTACACCTCCGGTGTGGGCAACCATCCCAAGCCCAGAGCCACCAATAACATCACGCTTGATTCCGTGGTGAATATCGGCACGAACGACTCCACTGCCGAAAAGGTGAAGATCGTCGGCCGCTATGTGGACATCAGCGCAGGACTTGGCAAGCTGCGCGTCAAGAGCTACACCTACTCCAGAGGCAAGGGCCTGGGCGTGGACGTGTGCGCACTGTCCTATCTGAAGCCCTACCTGCTGAATGCGGTGAACGTGGACAACGCGGAGATCACCGGCTACGATTCCCTTGATCTCACGGCGGACGCCAGAGTCACCCGCAGCAACAGCTACGACAACCTCTCGGTTGAGTCTTACGGCTACGCACAGGGCGTCGGTCATGTGGAGAGCCAGTCGCACTTTGAGGGCGGCAGTGTCACCAAAATGACCATTGGCGGCAACACCGACCTGATCGGCGCAGACGTGAGCATTCAGCGCGAGGAATTCAACGGCAAAACGCAGTACTATCCACACGGCAAGCGCACCGGCATTGCCAGCAAGGATACCGATGACGGTAAGAATACCTTTAGTACCGACAGCTATAAGATCAAGTCTGCCCAAATGAAGAATGGCGAATACGTAGAGAGCGACAAATATACGCTGTCAGAGATAGAAGAAGGTACGAGAACGAGCGAAACCGTCATCGACTCCGGTGCCGTCTTCCATATTGGCGACGGCGTAGCCGGCATCGTGATTGACATCGCCGAGCGCAACGGCACGCAGATCCGCGCCGTTGGTCTCCCCGAGGAGAACATCAGCGGCTATATCAGCAAGAGCTCGGACGGCGTGACCGTTGAGGCACTGAGCAACAACCTGAACGGCAAGCTGTGCATCTACGATGTGGATGCATCCAAGCTGAGCGGCCTGACGGTGTACGATCAAAAGTACCTGCGCGAGGTGCGCATCACGAACCGCACGGATCTGAATCTGGTGCTGAACGGCGCAACGCTGGAGAATCTGAACTACAACGGCCCCAGAGTATACATCAACGGCTCAATCGACAGCAGCTATACAGGCACGGCCTGCAACTACACGCAGCCGCCGGTGACCATCACCAGCAGCGGCAAAGGCAATGTGACGATCGCCGGACTTATCTCTGCGCCCAACAGCGACGTGACCATTTCGTGGACGCAGGCCCAGGGCGATCAGGGCGGCAGTCTGTACGCGCCGGAAATGGCGCTGAGCTCAGGCGCGACATGCAAAACGGGCGATAAACCGACGATTGCACCGATTTTTGCCAGGAACCTGACGGTGGAAAATGCCTATAACATCGGCGCAAGTGATAGTCGCTTCGCAGCCTATATCTTCGGCGGTACAATCAACATCGACGCCATGGGATCAATCTACGCGCGGCTCACGCCGGCGGGCATTGAGATGGTCGACTCGATGGACGAACTGGCAGCCTGTGCGAGCAAGCATCCGGGCAAGCTGCGCACGCTGGATATTACACATGTCAGCGGTGCGGCGCTCACGGATCTGTCGCTCGGCGAGGCCGTCACGCTGTACCAGCTCAAGGGCTCCGGCATCGTGACACTGCCCATTCCCAGCTCGACGGATTTCCTGAACTATAGCATTACGCTGAAGAGGACGGTCACACTTTCGGCGGACAAAATGGCCGCCTACCTGCGCAGCACGGATACAAGCGGCAGGCGTACCTACGAGCTGCCCAACAGCACCCGAATCGTGACCGATTCTGCCGGCGCAGTGCTCTACGTCACCGAAACGGTCAATGGCAAAGAGGTGTTCGTAAATCTGTCCGACTATGGCTTCGACGGAACGAAGCTGACGATTTCCGACACCATGACGCTGGATGTGTCCAGCGGCATATTGACCGTTGCCATGCGGACGAGCACGGTTCAGGATGATACCGAGATAATGACCACCGAGGTCAACATGAGCGGCATTTCCGGCAGCTGGCTGAAGGAAATGCTGACGAATGACCGCTTCCGCTTCGTAATCGATAAGAAGATCAAAGTCCAGTACGTAGAAAACGGTGTTACAAAGGAATATGATGACACCGAGGAAGTCACGGTGAGCGGTATCACCGCATTCGCCAATGTCGGCACGACGAGCGGCAACAAGGTCGGCAGCAAGGAATACTACTGGCTCAGCGGTTACGATGCAGCGTCGGGCGGTACGGCGTGGTCGAATGCCTTTGCAAGTGACTGCCTGTACTATCTGGTTCTGGACACCGACACTGATGAGGTAGTGATTTACTCCGCAACCATCGTTGCAGGCGAGGACGTAGCTAAGCAGCAGGACGAGTTGATTACGCCGAATGCAACGGAAGAACAGGTCGCGGAATGGAAGCAGATTGAGTTCTTTAAGGATGTAGATTACTTCTATTCCGGCGATATGACAAGCTACAAGACATTGAAGCCGCTCAGAGTGAAAAATGTCTTTGGCATTGAGAATCTGTGGCTGGAGTATGATTTCTGGGCAAAAACGTGGGCGCTTGGAACGACGGAAACGACGGAGAAGGATTCAAATGATCAGACTGCGGATCAGACTACGGACATCTCACAAACAGTAGAGCTGAAAACGGAGAATGGCATATCCTACATCCCCGCTTCTTCCATTACGAATCAAAAAATCTTGGATCTGTTGGGCGATACGGATCTGAACAAGATCTACTTTGACTATTCGGTGACGTACACCGTTGATAAGGATAGAGAAGGTACTCACAATGGATTCGTGAAGCTCGGCAGAGTGGATTCAAGCGGAGGCAAGCACACACAAACAACTCACATGTACACGTACACCCTGAAATCGTTCAGGTACATCGATCTCAACGATGCCAACAATGCACTGGCTTCGATTGATGTGTCTCAGAATGTCACACGCACGGAAACGACGACGGACGGCGTGGAAACGGTGACGGTGACGGCGACCACAAACGCAAATGGCGAAACGGTCTATAAAGTCAACCTCATTTCGCTTGACGATGACAAAGCCCCTGCGACGGCTGCATTCAGCAGTGAGACAGTGAATCTGCAGGTCAATCTGCGCAAGATTACTCTGCCGAATAGTTCTCAGCAGGGCTATCGCTTAACTGACAGCCTCTACGCCTACCAGAGCGGATCCAAGGCCATGGCCTGCGTCATCAGCGGCAGTTATTCCGCCAACTACGACGGTAAGACCTTCGATTCAAACTATCTGAAGATTTCGGATGTGTCCAAGACCGCCTTGGATATCAAGTCCGGCACGAGTGTGCGCCTTGAAATGGTGACCAATGAAGTCTCGCGCAGCGTCGCGGATGATTACTACTACAAGGCAGATGCGTACGAAACGACATGGGAGCAGGTATCGAAGGAGTCCGAGACCATCAAGTATTCGGAATATCCCGATGTATGTAAGGC
>CAVIFH010000009.1:0-18905 GCA_963641615.1 bacterium
CGGTAGCAGCCATATACAGGCGGGTAACCATGTCTACACCGGTGTCGAACTGCAGCTCGCCCCAGTCGATGACAGCGTCATCGGACTCGCGTGCGATCTCATACACGGTGGAGCCGCCGGGCTCCTTCTCGCCGTAAAGCATATCAGCGATGACGGAGGGCAGAGTCTTGTGATAGAAATTGCCCATGGAGGAGCCGTGGTCAGGTGTGCAGTCATAGGTCAGGAACATAACAGCCGTGCAGTTCTCGATCGCCCATGCATCGGGCTCGTTGGAAACGCCGCCGTCGAACAGCAGGATCATGGAGATGCCGGCATCCTGTGCGTCTTCAATCAGAAGCTCTGTGCTGTCGTCCATGGAGGTGACGTGTGCAATGGCAACATCAGCGGACTCCATGTCCTCTACAACAGTTGCATAAGCGCCGATCGCTTCGATGTCCATGGCAACAGTCTCTTCAGAGGAACCGGTGACATAGACCTTTGCGTCCTTGCTCAGAGGCAGGATGTTGTTGTCGTTCTTCAGCAGAACGGTGGACTCGGTCTGCAGGCGGATATCCATCTCGTTCATCTCGTCGGTACGAGCGGCGTAGATGTCTTCGATGGTGTTCAGCTCAAAGGCTTCTTCCTTGTACTCGTCGCTGGCAGCCAGCTCCAGAGCCTCGTCCAGGCTGGAGTACGGATCTTCGAACAGGCCCAGCTCGAACTTGTTGCGCAGAACGCGCTTTGCATGCTTGTCAATGGTTTCCTGAGTCAGGTTGCCGTTCTCCAGCTGCTCCTTGATGGTCTCAGGCCACATTGGCTGCATCATGCCGGGATAATGTGCAACGATATCGTCGTAGTCGGTGGTAACATCGGACTCTACCATGAAGAAGCAGCCGACCTGGTCAACATCTGCATTCAGGATGATGGAGTACAGTTCGCCAACAGTGCAGGTGGAGAGGTCCACGCCCTCGGGAGTGGTGCCGGTTGCAGAAGGAGTCTGCATCCACATCGGCCAGTCGGTAACGACACAGCCGTCGTAGCCCAGGGTCTCACGCAGGATCGCCATGGACTCGCTGTCGTAGCACACGTTGCAGTCATTCAGCAGAGAACCGTTGTTCAGCATGACCCAGCCGGAGCCATTGTCGATAACAGCGCTCTTCCAGCCAACCAGCCAGCTCTCCAGCAGGTCAGCAGGGCTCTTTGCCTTGGAGTAGGAGGAACGGCCGCCGCGAGCCATGAAGTGCTTGGTGCAGGCGTTCACGCCGTTTTCCTGATAAGCAGCGGTCTCGGTGCCGACCATCGTTGCGATGTAGTTGACATCATCGCCATACCAGGAGCCGATCTCCACGCCGTAGGAGTGGAACGGAACATGGAAGCCGATAGCGCGCTCTTCCTTTGCATACTCTGCAACCATGTCGTAGAGCAGTTCTTCGTCATGAGCAACACCGAAGGCGTAGTTCGGCATGTTGACCATGCCGGCCCAGGTGTTGTAGCTGCGGTCGCAGCTGAGGACAATGGGAACGCCCAGACGAGCGGACTCTGCGATTTCCTGGAATGCGTTGTTCTCGTAGATCAGGGTATCGGGAGTGCCGTTAACGTTGTGCAGATAGGTGGTAACGTTGTCGGAGATAATGGAGTGGTACATGGGGACGTAGCAGTTGCCGTCCTGATCGGTGTAGGTGGGCTCGTTGGAGTACAGCCACTCTTCCGTGTAGGGATACATGGAGGTGAAGGTACCGCCGGTGGAAGCGTGCCACAGCAGGCCGATTTCCTCATCGATGGTCATCTGGCTGAGCAGATCGTCAACACGGGCATCGATGTCCTGACGCCAGTCCTCGTATACATCCAGGGTGCCGTTTGCGTTCAGGTCCTTGAACTTCAGGCCGTCAACCTCGATGATTTCCTTGGTACGGGCTTCCAGGCGAACCTGGCCGGTGGTTTCGTCGGCCTCAACAATGACTTCATTGACCTCGTAAGGCTTCGTGAAGGTGGTGGGGTCGGTGAGCTCGGTGCTGGTTGCTGCATTGAAGTACTGCTGCTCGCCAAAGGCGACCGTAACACAGGACAGCATCAGTGCAAGAACCAACAAAAGGGATAGCTTTCTCATGTTCATTCTCCTCTTCATATCGATTAGCCGAAAAGGCTTTCAGCTGTCAACTATTATATGACATTTCGCCTAAACGTGCATGGAAAATTCAGTATTAAATTATGGCATTTTCTGCAATACCCGGGAAAACAGTAAAATCCAGTCTTTTTCCAGAAATTTTCAATACACTGCTGAATTTTCCCAGAAAACGTGCTATACTAGCAGATATATCACTGAATTGAAGGGAGTATGGGAGAAAATGTATCGCGTTCTCATCGTAGACGATGAAATGCCTGCGCTGCGTTTTATCAGCTCCATCATTGAGCAGTTCTCCAACGGGTTCCACGTGGCCGGCACTGCATCCAGCGGAGAGCTTGCGCTGGAATTCCTTCAGAAGAACACGGTAGATGTGCTTCTGACCGACATCAGCATGCACGGCATGAACGGCATTGAGCTTGCGCAGCAGGCACGGCAGATGCAGCCGGGAATCCACATCGTCATCATCAGCGGGTACGGCGAATTTGAATATGCCCAGGGCGCCATTCAGGCAGGAGTGGACAACTATCTTCTCAAGCCGGTCAGCATCAGCAAGCTCTCTGCCGTACTCCAGACCATTCAGAAGAAGATGGAGGACGAAACCATCGGGCGCAGCAGCTCCGTGCTCCCCGCGCTTGCCTGCGGGCAGCCATATAATAAAGATGTAGCGCAGCAGCTCTACGGCAAGAAAAAATACCGCTTTGCCTATATCCGCTGGGGAAATCTCAACATGATTCTGCCGAAGTTCCTGAGCGCCACCTCCATGGCGCAGGCCCAGGGAGAGCAGTTTCAGGTCCTGCGGGGCAGAGACGGAGACGAGTGCATTCTGCTGGCTGAGGATCAGGGACTGGACGACTTTCTTTCCCAGCTCAGCGTATATGTAACAAAGCCGGGGAATCTCGCCACATGGACTGCAGTGTACACGCCCCTCACCCGCTCCTTTGACACCCTGCCCGGATTCATCGAGCTGGCAATCAATATGATCTACCAAAAGACAGTCATCGGAAAGCATCAGATTTTGCAGCTGTCCGGCGGCTCCAATCCGGAACGCGTCAAGATTCCCCCTGCTGACCTGAAGCAGCTCGGTTACTTTGTCACTTCCGGGAAAAACCGGATGGTGAAGAATTATTTCCTGACCCTCGCCTCCACCTGGGAGCGAACGCAGATGCCCCAGCGGCAGGTCTGGCACATGGGGCGGCAGATCATCCACCAGGTTGGCGCCGTACGGCCCCAGGTCTTTAATCAGCTGGATGAAATTCTGCAGGAATTCAATACATTGATTCAGGGCGCAGGATCTTATACGGATATGATGACCAGCCTGTATGCCATTCTGTTTGCCGAAGAGGGCGCACGTGACCGCAAGATGAGCACCCAGGAGCTTTACGACAGCGCGGTCGCCTATATTCGGGAAAATTATGCCCAGCCCCTCAGCATGCAGAGCGTCTGCGACGAAATTGGCATTTCCCAGACCTATTTGAGCCGCCTGTTCCGCAAGTACAGTGACACCACATTCAACGCGTTTCTGACCCAGTGCCGTATGGAGACTGCCAAGAAGCTGCTGCGTGAGAAGCCGGATCTGCTGCTGTATGATGTGGCCGCCTGCGTCGGATATGAGGACTCCTCCTATTTCACAAAGGTCTTCCGGCAGTACACCGGAAAGACTCCATCCCAGTGGGCAAACGAAGGAAAATAATGGAACGCGGCGGGGTGCTTTTCTGCACCCCGCCGCGCATGTGTTTTATGGATTTTGCTCTTCAGATTATGATACGACGCTGATGGTGTAGGAATAGCAGTATCGCTCTGCGTGGGGGAGATATTGCTCATGGGTGACAATGCGTGACCAGCTGTCGTCGCCGCCGATGCCGATCTGGACGGCGTTGAGGCGAAGAATGGTATCCTCCAGTGCGTTGAGCTCATAGGGGTGCACGGCACGGTCCAGCTCCTCGGCACTGTAGTGCAGGGCGCTGAACTCGATGGGCTCGAAAGCGGTGATCTTCAGACCGAAGCCGGCATCGTCCGTGAGGGTAAGCCAGCGGGTGCCGATGTGATTTCCCGTCTCCGAGGACTGGACATAGGGAAAATAATTTTCGCTGACTGTGGTCTCCCACACGCCGACGGCGGTTCCCTTATAGCGGTCAATGTAGGTCTCCTCCGGACCCCGGCCAAACCAGGTCAGATTTTCCAGCTCTCCCGGCACCTGCATGGACATTCCGGCAACGGGGATATACACAAGGTTTTCATTGTAATTGGGGATGATTTCCACGTCCGCGGTAATTTCACCGTCTCCGGTAATCGTGTAGGTGACATTCAGTGCCAGATCGTTTAAATCCGGATAGGTTCCCTCAATGGCAATGGCAACCGTATCTTCTGCCGTCTGCCGGGCATCGAACCGATTCACGCAGTATTCTCCCTTGTCGCGCCACATACCGATAAAGGTATTGAGTCCCGCGCCGAAGGCCCGGTCGTTATCCGTGCTGGCCCGGAAAAAGTCACCCTCCGGGCCGCTGAGGAGCAGATCCCGCCATATACCGGTGCTGTCTGTCCCCTGGCAGAGGAGCATCTTCCCCTGGGCGGCATCAAAGCTTGCGCGGATGGAATCCGTCTGCACCAGGATGGTATCACTCTCCCGGCTCAGAGTCACCGTGCCCCCGGTCCCTTCCTCGTCTGCCGGCTCCGGCTGCACTGCGGGAAAAATCTCGAACTGCTCCCAGGAAATTTCAAACCCGGCGGGAAGCATGCCGTCTGCGCAGCGCAGGCGCAAGGAGAGATTCAGGAAGTATTCGCTGTCGGAATCCGCATCCCCTGGGTTTATCGAAAAAGGAATCTGAATTTCCCCGGTGCCCGGCTGGTTGGAAATCGGGTCTACATTGGGAATGTGGAGGAGGCTATCATCCACAGTTCCCTCGCAGATTACAGTTTCATCCCGCTGCAGGCTCCAGGAAAGCTCGTACTTTCCCCCGATATCCGTAAAGAGGAAGTAGTTCTGCACCAAGATGATGCCCGCCGACGCGTCAACATCCTTGAATTTCACCTGAGAATAGTGGTAGCGCACCTCCGCCATCTCCGGCTGAACGGTTCGATCGGGAAGCAGCAGGCCATTGGCACAGAAATTATCATCGTTTACCCGCTCGCCGAAATCGCCGCCGTAGCCAAAATAAAGGGTGCCGTCCTCAGCCTCGGCATAGATCGACTGGTCTGCAAAGTCCCAGATAAAGCCGCCCTGCAAATTGCGGTAGGTATCGAAGGCATCCCAGTATTCGTCGAAATTTCCCTCGGAGCAGCCCATGGCGTGCTCATATTCGCACTCGATCATGGGAAGATCCGCATCGCTTTCGCCGTACTCCCGGAGCACCTCTGCCTTGTAATACATGCCGGAGTAGACGTCAATGCCGGTCTCGGTCATCAGCCGGGCCTGCTCATAGTGCCAGGGGCGGTCGGCGGTTTCCGAATGGAGCACCCGCAATTTTCCCTCCGGGTCGGGATATTCCTGCACCAGAATGGTGCGCAGAATTTCCGGATTCTTACATTCGTTTCCCAGTGACCACATGACGACACTTGCGTGATTGCGATCCCGGCGAACCATATTGTACTCCCGGTCGATGACGGAGGCGCTCATATAGTCCGTGATGCGCTCATTTTCGTAAATCATGTTGGAGTGGCACTCCACATTGGCCTCGTCAACGACGTAAATGCCATATTTGTCGCACAGGTAGTACCAGTAGGGGCTGTTGGGGTAATGAGAGGTGCGTACCGCATTGATGTTATTTTCCAGCATGATGCGGATATCCTCCTCCATGACCTCCCGCGTTACGGCATAGCCGTACTCCGGATGGGTTTCATGCCGGTTGACGCCCCGGAAGGAAATGGGCTGGCCGTTGATGCGAATGAGATCGGCATCATCCGTCTCTCCCTCATACCAGCCGCTGCCGGTTGTCTTGTATGTGATTTTCCGGAACCCGACCTGCGCGGACTCATAGAGCACAGTATCTCCCATCTGTTCCTCCAGCACCAGGGTATAAAGGTACGGGCCCTCCGCGCTCCACTTGCGGGGAGCAGTGACGGGAATCGCAAAGGTAAGGGTCTGCTCTGTTTCTGCCGGAATTTCCGCGGACAGCACAGCTCCCGTCAAGGGAATTTCAGTGCCCTCCGCATCCAGCAGGTGCACCGTTACCTGTGCCGTCCTAGCGTCGGATGCGTAATTTCTGACCATTGCCTCTACATTCAGAGTGCTGTCGGTAAAGGTTTCGTCGAAATCGGTGACAATGGAATAGTCACGCACCCGAGTCTCCGCTGTGGCATAGCAGTACACATCCCGGAAAATGCCGGACAGGTCAAAATAGTCCTGATCCTCCAGCCAGGAGCCGTCACACCAGCGGTATACCTTGACGGCAATGGTATTTTCCTCACCGCAGCGAATATAGGGGGTAATATCGAACTCATCCGTGGTAAAGGAGTCCTCAGCATAGCCGACCTGCACACCGTTTACCCAGAGATAAAAGGCGGAATTCACGCCCTCGAAGTCCAGATACACCCGCATTCCGTCCCAGGACTGCGGGATCTGAAAGGTGCGCCGGTAAAGGCCGATGGGGTTATACACCGTCGGAGCCTTCGGCAGATCCCGGGGATAGCCGATATCCTCATTTCCGAAATTCCGGGCAAACTTCTGCGTCGTATTGGTATAGATGGGGTGATCATACCCCTCCGTCTGCCATACGGAGGGCACATAAATCTGATCCCAGGAAGAGTCGTCAAAGTTCTCCCGGAAGAAGAGGGTATCTTCACCGGCATCAAAATCATCCGGGCTTTCATAATAGGAAAACTGCCATTCGGTCTGACTCAGCAGCAGATAGAACGGTGAGAGAGACTTATCATAGGCCACTGCCGCATCCGCTGCTGCGGTCAGGCTGTCATAGGGGATGGAGTCGGTTCTGGCGGGCTCTCTGCCGATCTGCACGATGTCGCAGTTTCGGCTTCCGACGGTGCCGGAGGTATCGCCATTCCACTCAAGGCCCGTCCATTCCACGGCGCGGGCCTGCACATGGAGAAGGAGAATCGCCAGCAGGACAAACAGAATTGTCGTCAGTCGTTTCATCCTTTTTCATTCCTTCCGCAAGTAATAAATCCCGGAGCTGGGAAACCGGCTCCGGGATAGAGGATTAATCGTTGATGCGAATCTGTGTCTCCGGGTCAAACAGGTGCAGCTTGCTCATGTTTGGCGTCAGAACCAGCTCTTTTTCCGTCGGAGCAGTTTCACCGGCGTACTTGAATACGGAAACCTTTTCGCCGATGCGGACATAGATCAGATATGCGTCACCCAGGGGCTCAATGGAATCCACATGGGCAGAAATGGTATTCGTGCTGTTAGGCAGCAATTCAAAGTCCGAAGGACGGATGCCCAGGTCAACCGTTTTCCCGGTGTAGGGCGCAAGGCAGCTCTTTAGGTGCTCCGGAATGCTCAGGCGGAAGCTGCCGCCATCCAGCACATTTTCACTGACCTTGCAGGAGAAGATGTTAATCTGCGGTGTGCCCAGAAAGCCTGCCACGAATTCGTTCGCCGGGTGGTCATACAGGTCATTGGGGGTGCCCTGCTGCATGATGTGGCCGTCCCTCATCAGCACGATGTGATCGGCCATGGTCATTGCTTCCGTCTGATCGTGGGTAACATAAATGGTGGTAATACCGAGCTTCTCCTGAATTTTCTTCAGCTCGTAGCGAACCTGATCCCGGAGCTTTGCATCCAGGTTGCCCAGAGGCTCATCCAGCAGGAACACCTGGGGATCACGCACCAGTGCCCGGCCGAGGGCCACACGCTGACGCTGACCGCCGGAGAGCTCTGCCGGCTTGCGGTCCAGAAGCTGCTCAATGGAAAGCATCTTTGCCATATAGTCGACGCGCTTCGCAATCTCTTCCTTGGGGGCCTTCTTGGTCTTCAGGGCGAAGGACATATTCTCGCGAACGGTCATGTTGGGATACAGCGCATACTCCTGGAACACCATGGCGATGTTGCGCTCCTGGGGCGGTACAAAGGTCTTATCCTTGCCCTTTCCCTTGGCGGAGGTCATGACCGTGTCGCCGAAGCGGATTTCTCCGGCAGCCGGGTGCAGGAGTCCCGCGATGCAGTGCATAGCAGTGGACTTTCCGCAGCCTGACGGGCCAAGAAATACGCAGAACTCCCCGTCCTTAATCTCCAGATTCAGTTTATCCAGCACGTAGGATTTGCCCTTATTATAGGACACGCTCATGTCCTTAATTGTAATAGAAGCCATATGCTTACATTCCTCTCTTTCGGGTGCTTCGGGCATCAGGTGCCGAAGGATTCCACATCAATGCCGTAGCCGTACTCGTACAGCGGGTCTTCGATATCCTTTGGAAGATCCTCGCGCTGATTTTCCACCTGATCCATGGAAGCGGGAATCTGGAAGGGAAGCTTTCCGGTAATAGCAGTCTCGCCATAGAGGGCATCTGCTACCGCTTCCGCGCCGCAGGTAACACCGGGACGATACACGAGCATCACACTGTCAGATGCTTCGGAGATCGGTGTAAGGACATAGGCACGGTTCATGATCACAACGGAGACAACGTTCGCGCCGGCAGCCTTCAGGGCATTTACAAGGCTTGTCTGTTCCTCGGGGAACTCCAGATTGGCAGCTGTCCACTCGGGGTCATGGGTGCCGCTCTTCTCACCTACAACTACGATTGCGGTCGTACCGGAGAGGTCCGCGGGAACCTGATCGGCTGTCTCGATGTAGGTGACGTTCTCCTCGCCTGCCTTGGCAGTCAGTGCGTCCAGAATGGTCGTTCCGGTAATCTCCACCGGCTCTTTTGCGGTCCAGCCGCTGTTCAGCGCACGGATATCCTGTGCAAGGCTGCCCGCAACGACAATCTTCTGGCCCTCAAGCTGCTGTGCGTTTTCATACTTTACCATTGTGAAGGATGCGGCAGCGGCTTTCTTTGCCACTTCCTTATGTGCATCGCTTCCGACCACATCATAGACGGCATCCTCATCCACATATGGGTTCTCGAAAATACCAAGCTTGAATTTTGCAATCAGGATGCGGCGGCAGGCGTCGGTCAGGCGCTCCTCATCCACCTCGTCCACCAGCTCGGAGCTGGAGCGCACGCCCATGCCGCCCAGAATATCGGCACCCGCATTGGTTGCACCCACGAAGTTCAGACCCCAGTCGGTCTGAATCAGTCCGGTGTAGCCCAGCTCGTTGCGCAGAAGGTCTGTCATAACGGCAGAGGACTGGTCAGCGGAATTCTCCACTGCATCGCCGCCCAGCACCGGGACAGTAGAATAGCCATAGGGCATCACCGCAGCAACGCCGGCGTTGATCGCAGCCTTGAAGCCTGCCAGATGCAGCTCAAGAGAATCCTCCTGAATGGTCAGGGGCGTGCCGTCCACACCGCCGGTCTGAGCACCGGCGCCGGGGAAATGCTTTACGGTGGCAATTACGGAGTCAGAGCTCAGGTCGCTGCCGTTCTGCAGGGTCTGCACCGCAACGGTGATCAGGCTCTGAACCACATCGGTATCCTCGCTGTAGCACTCCTGGTTGCGGCCCCAGCGGGGGTCGGTAATCAGATCCGCATCCGGAGAGAGGGCCATGCGGATACCCACGGCCATCAGTTCTTCCTTCAGCACGCTGTAAATTTCGGCTGTCAGTTCCGTGTCATTGGCGGCACCCATGTTGATTTCATCCGGCAGATAGGTGGCATCGCTGATAAATGCGGCACCGGCCTCGGTATCCATGGAGAACACAACAGGAATGCCCAGCTCACTGGACTCGGAGAGCTCCTGAATTTCATTGGTATACTGGGCTGCAACGGCAGCGGACTCGAAGGCATATTCGTAGATCAGCGCGAAGCCCACATTGCTGCTGCTGAACCAGCTGTCTTTCTTGCTGACAAGGGTCAGATGCACCATCTGGGCAGCCTTCTGCTCTGCCGTCATCTGGCTGAGCAGATCCTCGGTGCGCTCCTCGGCGCTCAGGCGCCAGTCCTCGTAGGGATCCAGCTCACCATTGTCGTTCAGATCCTTAAAGGAATAGCCATCCACTTCGATGATGTTTTTTACCCGCGCTTCCAGCTCCGGCTGCTCGAGGGAAGCCTCCTCAGCCTGGGCCGGCAGTACGGAAATGCTCAGCGCGGCAGCAACTGCCAGCGCGGCGAGCTTTTTAAATGTTTGCTTCATTTCTTCCGTCCTCCTTGATGTTAAGATGCGGTTACAGCGCCGCTCATTTGTCCGGAAATCAGGTATTTGCCCATGAAGATGTACAGTACCAGTACCGGCAGCGCAAGAATCAGGGAACCGGCCATCTGCACGTTGAATTCGGCGGCCATGGTGCCGGCCAGCTCGTTCAGGGCGATGGTTGCGGGCTTGGAATCGTAGCCGCCCAGAACCAGTGCGAAGAGCATCTCATTCCAGATGGAGGTGCACTGGAAGACGAATACGGTGATGGTTGCAATTTTGGTGTTGGGAACCACGATCTTGCGGTAAATCTGCCAGACGCCGTTTCCGTCGATCATCGCCTGATGAATCAGAGCATCCGGCACATCCGCGTAATATCCCCGCATCATCACGGTGCACATGGGCATACCGAATACCGTGTGCACCAGCACAAGGCCCCAGATATTATCATACAGATCAAGGGCGTTGATGGTCTGCAGCAGCGGAATCAGGATTGCCTGGAAGGGGAGATATGTCGCGGCAACCAGAGCGATGAAGAACACATTGTTGAAGCGGAACTTCCACTTGCTCAATGCGTAGGCACATACCGAGCCCAGGAAAACCGAGCCGGCCGCGCCGAAGAGGGTCACCGTGAGGCTGGTCAGCAGGGGCACGCCCAGCTCCTCCATGGCACTGGCATAGCCCTCCAGCGTCCATGTGGACGGGGGCGTAATCGGGGTGGAGGTCATCACCTCGCTGTTGGTCTTGAAGGAGGTCATCACGGTTCCCCAGAAGGGAAGCATGTAGAACACAAGGAAGACAACCATGATTGCATAGTAGATAATGTGCAAGACAACGGTATGCCACTTTGGCTTGACGCGCAGGGTCTGCGCCTGCTGCGCCTCCCGTGTACGCTCAATACTTATATTCTCCTGCATATCAGGTCCTCCTGTTCGTCCAATAGGTCAGCGGCAGAATCAGCACCAGCACCAATGCCAGCAGGAAGCAGCTGATTGCTGCGGAGTAAGCGAAGTTATTGCTCTGGAATGCTTCATTGTACATCCAGATGGGCAGCGTCCACGCAGAGGATGTCGTATATCCCACGAGGGAGACAATAAAGTCAAAGGAACGCAGCGCATACATTGCAAGGATGGTAATGCAGCTGCCCATGGCGCCCTTCAGCTGAGGAATAATCAGCTTCATGTAGATGCGGGGCATGTATGCGCCGTCCAGCTTTGCAGCATTGATAATGTTGGTGGGCACATTCTTGATGGCCGCCAGGAAAATAACCGCAACGTAGCCGGAGAACTGCCACACCATCGCGATGATGATGGAGAGCATAATGGTGGAATTGGAGGATGCCCACATCAGGTGGCCATTCTTCATTGCGCCGGAAACATCCACGCCCAGAATGCTCAGGAAGGAATTCAGCACACCGCCTGTGGGACGGTACATATAGGCCCACACCGTACCCGTAACCACGAAGGACAGGGCAAAGGGCAGAAGAATCAGCGTGCGGAACAGCGCGGTGCCCCGAAGTCCCTGATCCATCAGCAGTGCCAACCCTAAGCCCAGCAGCAGGCAGAGGGGAATCAGGCAGAACAGCAGCAGGGTATTGCGCAGCGTCGGCCAGAAATAGTCGCTGGAGAACATCTTGATATAGTTGCCGAAGCCGCCCCAGCCATAGCTGGCCTCCAGCATGCCGTCCTCCCAGTCGGAGACAGAAACCCAAAGGTTCCAGCCAAGGGAGAAATAAACGAAGTAGATCAGCAGCGCCGCGGGGATGCAGATCCAGATCAGCGGATGCCTGTCAAGAAATTTGCTGACCGGCGCCACAGTCTTCGGTGCGAAGCGCTTTGCCAGCTGATAGCAGAGAATGATTGCGAAGACAATGCCAAGTCCAAGCCAGAACTGGCCGTTGGAAAAGGTCATATAACTGAAATTGTCAAAAAATTCCGATAATTGTTCCATAGGCGAACCCTCCATTTCATGAACCCTTCGGCTTGCGGGCGCCTGCGTCAAATGCGCGTATCCGCAAAAAGAAAGCCGATACGAAGCAGATGAGGGCTTCGCATCGGCTTTCCCGACATTTCCGAATTACGCAGCCGTTTTCAGAATCCGGTGCGTCGGATTTGCGCGGAGTCCCTCCGGCCCCGTTTTTATCGGCTGCCTCCCCGGAAAGGGGAGGCAGAGGTTCTTTTATTCGTCGTAACTCAGGCCCCAGCCGTAGTCATAGAGGGGGTTCTCCAGATCGAAGGACACGTCACCCTCCTGATTGTTTACAGACTCCATATCACGCGGGAACTGCATGGGGGTCTTGCCGGTAGGATTGTTGATGCCGAACAGGGTTTCGGCAATGGCAATGCCGCCCTGAGAGCCGGGATAGTAAGCTTCCAGAATTGCGTTGGTGTTCTCGTCGCACCATGTCAGGATGTAGGGACGGCCGCCGGTGACAACCGTAATCACGGTCTTGCCGGAAGCAACAGCCGCTTCCAGGATCTCCTGCTGGCTGGACACGATCTCGAGAGTGTCATAGCCCCAGACCGGGTCATGCTGGTAGCTGGGCTCGCCGATGGATACGATGATCACATCCGCCTGCTCTGCCAGCTCCTTGATCACCTCCACGTCCTCCTTCTCGGTCAGGACGGTGGTGTTCTCTCCGGCATAGGCCGCTACAGCATCAGCAATGGTCATGCCCTCCTGGGCAGAAGACCAACCGCCTACCAGAGAGTCCATATCAAAGGCACGGGGGCCGCAGACCAGGATAGTCTGCTCAGCATCTGCGTCGAGAGGCAGAGCGCCGTCGTTCTTCAGCAGGGTCATTGCTTCCTCAGCAGCCTGCAGGTTCACTGCCTGGCTCTCTTCGTTGCCGACAAAGGACACGGCATAGTCCACATCCACATAGGGATTCTCGAACATGCCCATTTCAAACTTGACTTTGACAATGCGGGTTGCGGCAGCGGTGAGGATCTCTTCATCGATCTTGCCGTCATTGGTGTACTCTTCCATCAGGTCAATCAGGCGGATGGACTCACCGCCGATGCCGTCAACACGGCTCTCGGTTACGCCGATCAGGATGGCCTCTTCGTCGGAGACTTCCTCGCCGGTCATGGTGCCCAGGGCTTCCTGAATTGCCCAGATCATGCCCCAGTCTGTCTGGATGATACCCTCAAAGCCCATCTCGTCACGCAGCAGATCCTGCAGGGTGGCCTTGGAGCCGATAGCGGAGTTTTCCGTATCCAGTGCCAGAGGCACGGAGTAGTAAGGCATGATGGCTGCTACATTCACTTCCAGAGCCGCATAGTAGGGCTTCAGGTGAATCTGCAGCGTCTCCTCGCTGGAGATGATGGGAGAGGTATCTTTTCCTTCCATCTGGGGGCCGGCACCCGGGAAGTGCTTCATGCAGGCCACGATGGAGCCGGTGTTCAGGCCGTCGGAGCCATTCTGGAAGGCAACGACCTGCGCAACCGCCATCTGGGTTACAAGATCCGGATCCTCACCGAAGGTCTCCATCACGCGGCCCCAGCGAGGCTCGGAGGCGATATCCGCTTCGGGAGAGAGGGTCATACGTACGCCCACGGCAATGTGCTCGTCACGGGCGATTTCTGCAAGCTTTGTAACCAGCTCTTCGTCGCGGGTCGCGGCCAGAGCAAGGTTATGGGGTGTTACAGTAGCGCCGGACACGTAGCTCAGACCATGCACGGAGTCCATGGAGACCAGAACCGGCACGCCCAGGCGGGAGTTCTCGGCGTATTCCTGAATGGAGTTCATGGTTGTCGCGGCTGCCTCAACGCTGTTGAGCTCACGGATCAGCAGCATGCCGATGCCGTAATCGGTGCAGTACTCCTCAAGGTAAGGGGCAATCTTTCCGTCGGAACGGGGCAGATAGGTCGGATGCTGCATCTGGGCGATCTTCTCGCGAACGGTCATCTGGCTCACCAGGTCCGCCGCGCGGGTCTCAGCATCTTCACGCCAGTCCTCGTATACATCCAGCGTTCCGTTGGAGTTCAGGTCGATGAACTGGTATCCGTCCACCTCAATGATGGACTTGCTGTGGGGATTCAATGTAGGCTGCTCATAGGCAGCAGCGTCGCTTTCCGCGAAGCTGACACCCGCCAGCAGGCTGACGGCCACTGCTGCGGCACTTACCGCGGAAATGCCGCGTCTCAAAGCTGTTTTAATCGACAAGGTTCCAATCTCCTTTCACGCTTGCTTCTTTCAGCACGTTTACGATCTTGTTTGCGAAATATTCTGCGTCATGGTCGGTAGAGGTTGCGAATTCCTGAATCTGGGTCTGCAGGCTGGTGGATGCGCTCCAGGGCAGCGCCGTGCCGTGGGTAAAGCTGGGGTACACCTTGGTGCCTTCGTCCAGAAGTTCATTCTTAAATTTGAGCGTCAGCTCATTGTAGGTGTCATCGGGGGTATCATCGTAGGGGGAGATGGATTCCTTCAGTGCGGAGAAGGATGTCTGCACTTCCTGAGTGGATACGTTGTAAGCCCAGCGTACGCCGGCCTCTACATCGGCAGAGTCATTGCTGACAACGAAGCCGTCGATGCACATACCGAACCAGCCTTCCGTTCCCGGGAAGGTGAAGATGCCATAGTCCTCACCGTAAACCTGACCCATGCTGGTCATCAGGGGCTGCATCCATGCGCCCATAATCTGCATTGCGTAGGTTCCGGCAACAACCTGGCCGGCAGCCTCGTACCAGTCACGGCTGGAGTGGTCGGGAGCCACATAGTCCATCAGCTTCGCATAGGTGGACAGGACCTTGGTCACGTCCTCTACGTTGTAGTTTCCGTTGATGAAGTCCTCGTAAATCTGAGGATCGGTGCCAAGCATGATGTCCTCGAACACCTGGCTTGCGGGCCAGCCCTTACGGTCGCCCAAGTCGATGGGGTACTTTCCTTCCGGCATCTTTTCTGCCAGCTGGTCACACAGGCTCCAGAACTCATCCCATGTGATATTCTCATGGTCGGGAATCTCAATGCCCAGTTCCTCGAACACATGGATGTTGTAGAAGATGACATTGGACTTGTGAATGCCGATAGGCACAATGTATTTATTGCCGTCGGAGGCGGTGCACAGATCCTCCAGGCCGGGCAGAGCACGTTCGGAGAGATCCGCGTAGTCCCACACCTGATTCAGGTTCAGCAGCATATCAGACTGCAGGTACGGCTCGATCTCCTGGCCGGGGTGAGCCTGGAAGGTCTCCGGGCTCTTTCCTGCCTGCTGCAGCACCTTGACCTTCATAACCATGGCGCCGCCCGCGCCGCCGGGAATGGCATTGGACTTTGCCTTTGTCTTGCTGTAGACATTCTTAAAGCCGTCTACCACGCTCTCAATGGCATCCTTCTCGCCGCCGGCAGTCCACCAGTGGTAAACGTTCACCGTGCCCTTTGCATCGGTTTCCGCCAGAATGGCCGGGATGTCCATATCGTCCGCGTTCTTCTTTTCATTTTTGGCCGCCAGCGCACTCAGGGGGAATGCGGAAACAGCCAGCGCCAGGGACAGGCCCAAGGCGCACAGCTTCTTCAGTTTCATGTGCAAATCTCCTTCTGCAAAGGAATCAGTCGACGAAGGTCAATGTGCCCCACAGGCTGGGATTCTCGTCTACATTGTAGGCAGAGGGGCTGCGGTCCTTGCCGTCCAGGTTTGCGGAGGACTGCATGCGCAGGCTGTGAATGCCCGGGCAGGGAAGGTCAACGTCCAGGACGGAGAAGTCAAAGCCGATGCTCATGCCGGATGCGGGAACCAGCTGGGCAATTTCGTCATTTGCGAAGTTGTGCAGAGGAATCTTGCTCTCCCATACGATGCCGCCGTCGATGGAAACAATGGCTGCCTCGTAGTCATCGAACACCTGCTCATCGCCGTACTCGCCCTGGGTTTCCCAACCCTTGGTATCGGCTACCATGGAGCGGTCGATGTAGTTAAAAAAGTCATACTCTTCCTTGTACTTGTCTGCGGACTGCACCAGACGCCAGTCGGTTGCTTCATAGGCGGTACGCTCGGGGTCTGCATCTGGGTTGGTGCTCAGGAACAGGATGATGGCATCCAGCTCATCGAGGGGGAAGCCTTCACGGTAAACCAGCGGGGTGTCATCCATGATCTTCATAGCAATGTACAGATTCTCTTCGTCCCACATGGCGTACAGCTCGACGGAGCAGTCCTCTACGCCGTCCCAGTGCTCGATCTGGTCAACGATCTGGCTGTCGGAGTCGATCTTCAGGCACTTGCTGGTGTCCCACTCGCTCAGGTCACCGTCAATTACCACTTCGCCGGCCTTGGGAGCCTCCAGATTATTCTCGGAATACGCCCACGCGTTGGCGGACAGGCTGAGCACTACCGTCAGTGCCAGCAGCAGAGAAACGATTTTCTTCATATTTTTTCCTCCTTATTTTCGCGGGTTTACCCTACCCGCCTTTTTTCATGCCCATTATAAAATAGTTATTTACAACTTATTCAAAAGGATTCAACACCCTTTTATGCAAAAATACAGCAAAGCTCTATAAAACAGTAATATCCGGCACTCTTTTGGCAAAAATCCAATACAGCGCATGTTTTACCGTGCGTTTTCCGGCAGATGTGATATAATTATCCTGCGATTTTGCGAAGGCTGACGCCTGTGCAATACACGCTCAATTCACTGCGGAGGGAATTCTGTATGCGCCTGAGTGTAAAGATGATTTTGCTTTTTTCGGTAATCATGACAGCCGCCATATTGCTGCTCTCCGCCTATACCATTGAAACCTCCGTAGACGGAGCCGCCAAATATACCATTGCCCGATTTTCCAACATGAGCGCCAGCATCAGCGTGGACATCGAGCAGGATATTGATACGAAACGCATGACAATCAGCACCCTTGCGGGGGATGCCTCCTTCCTTTCCGCCGTAAACCAGTATGTCCGCGACGACACAGAGGAGAACAAGATGGGCTTTGCCGCCCGCACCGCCGCCCTGCAGCAGCTGTACCAGTCCCCGATGGTTGAGCAGTATACCTGCGTTGCCTTTTTCAACGCGGATGGGAAATATTTTTCCAGCTCCATGAGCAAGGACGGCGAGATTCCGGACACCAGCGCCCTGCTTGACGCCCTTCAGCTTCAGCCACAGGAGCTGCTGATCTCCCCCCAGCAGGATCTTTTCACTCCCGACCCGCGGATACAGGTTTACGGCATCGCAGAGCCGCTTTATTACCACGAAAAGCTCCTGGGATACCTGGCCGTCCTTGACGAATACAGTGCCATCGACCATATCATGAGCTTCATTGACAACAGCGAAGAGGTCATGGTAAAGGCAGTTTTCGACGACGGATCCGTCTTTTACGCAAGCCGGGAAGATATCCCGGACTTCCCGGAGGATCTGGAGGAGGGCACCATGGTAAGCTGGACCGATCCGGATACGAATGCCTGCTACGACCTGTGGCACACCTATATTCGCCGGGTCAACCTGCATCTTTTCCTGGCTCAGGACAGAGATATTACACTTTCCAAGGACAAGACCATTCAAAAGAATGTATTTACCCGGGCGATGTTGATCACCATACCGGCGCTTCTGCTGATCGCTCTCTTCTCCTTCGGGCTTACCCGGTCCATTCGCCGCCTGACGCAGAAGGTACAGCAGATGCCGTCCTGCGGCATTCTGATGAATGATGCAGCGTCCCTGCAGGCCCTGAATGAGACGGTCACCGCCCCTACAGACAGAGAAATTCATACTTTGGAGCACGCCTACAACGACATGATGACGCAGCTGCGGGAGAGCACCATCAACGAAATGGCACTGCGTGAAGGCGCCCTGCAGGCTCAGCTGAGCGCCCTGCAGACCCAGATCAATCCCCATTTCATTTACAACACCCTCAATATCATTTCCGCAAAATCCATGGAAAAGGGGAGTCTGGAAATCATCGAAATCTGCGACCAGTTTGCCTCCATGCTCCGCTATTCCACGGATACCCGCTCCCGCACCGCAACGCTCCGGGAGGAAATCGAGAATGTACACGATTATCTGATGCTGGCAAAGGCTCGATATGAAGACAATCTGGAGTTTGAAATCGCGGTTCCCCAGGAGCTGTATGACGTCACAGTGCCCAAGCTGACGCTGCAGCCGCTGGTGGAAAACGCGCTGACCCACGGCTTTAACGGGAAAAACATTCTGCGCAGGCTCTCGGTTATCGGCACGGTAACCGAAAAGAATCTGATTCTGACCATTCGGGACAATGGAACCGGATTCTCCGACGAATCTCTGGAGACTCTTCGCCGCCGGATCCGCGAGATCGATGCGGGGAAGGTATCCATCGACAAGTCCGGCGGCCACATTGGCCTGACAAATACCTGCCTGCGCCTGCACTACTACAGCAACGGAACCATGCACATCTCCATCCGCAACGACAACGGAGCCGTCATCACGCTGTCCATGCCGGTCACACAATAGGGAAAAACAATTCCCCGGGTGTATGCAAAGGAGCAGAAACCCGGGGGTATTTTTTGCACTGCAGGTTGATGCCTCAGGCAGCGCCGCACAATAAGGCAAACGCTACTGACGAATTGCCTTAGGCAATACCGCATAATGAGGCAAGAGCATTCACCGAGAGATTTTGGCTCAAGACAAAGTTCAGAAAACGAAGGAATACTGTATGTAT
>CAVIFH010000010.1:0-16561 GCA_963641615.1 bacterium
TGTGAATGCTCTTGCCTCATTATGCGGTATTGCCCTTACACTTTCCAGAACCGGAACGCACAGTGATCTCTTTGAAAAATAAAGCCAGGGCACACAGCACAAAACCGGGTACCCTCTTTCGTATGTCATAATTTTTGCCTCCGGAATAACCGGAGGCAAAAAGTTTATACCGCAAGCAATATGCCGCAGAAAATTGCGACTGCGGCGCCGAGAATACCGATGACGGTGTAAATTTTCCGGGATTCCGGGTCATTTTTCTCCTTTACCCGGCAGGATATGCCTGCCGCGCACACGGCGATGCCGATGATAAGACCGATGATTTTTGTCACCATTATTTTTTCCTCCATTTTAATAAGAATGCAGAATTGATAATCACCAGTACAGAGCCTGCATTGTGTACCAGTGCGCCGACGATGGGGTCAAGGGTTCCGATGATGGCGAGGACGATGGCAGCGAAGTTCAGAGTCATGGAAAAAGTCATGTTTATTTTGATGGTGGTCATCATCCGCCTGGAGAGCGCAATCAGATGCGGCAGTTCTTTTACCTCATCATCTGCCAGGACGATGTCTGCCGCGTCCACCGCAATGTCGCTGCCGATGCTTCCCATGGCAATGCCGACCTCCGCCCGCTTCAGAGCGGGGGCATCGTTGATTCCGTCGCCGATCATGCATACGGGAAGCAAATTCGCCTGATATTCATCAATGGCAGAGAGCTTATCCTCCGGCAGACAGCCGGATTTTACGGAAGGAATATGCAGCTTCGCCGCAGTCTGCCGGGCAGCATTTTCATGGTCACCGGTAAGCAGTACCGGCTCCATACCCAATTCTAAAAGGGATGCAATGGTGGCGGCGCTGTCTTTGCGAGGTGTGTCTGCCAGCGCCAGAAAGCCCCCGAAAATACCGTCCACGGCGACGTATGTAACCGTACATCCTTCATCCAGAAATTGCTGCAGATTTTCCTGCGCCGGTATGACAACGCCCTTTTCCGAAAGCAGCTGCGGATTCCCTGCGTAAACCTGTTTCCCGCAGACGGCTGCATACACGCCGCGGCCGGGAATCATCCGGAAGGACTCGGCACTGTCCGGCGCGCCGCCCTCACTGCGGTATCCGCTGACAATCGCCTTCCCAAGGGGATGCTCAGAAAACTGCTCGGCAGAGGCCGTAAGGCGGTAAAGTGCTTCCCGGGACAGCTCACCGCTGCTCTGCACCGCAATAACCGCCGGTGTTCCGCAGGTCAGGGTGCCGGTTTTGTCAAAGGCAATGACCTTTACGCGTGCCAGCCGCTCCAGGGCATCGCCTTCCCGCACCAGAAAACCATGGCGCGCCGCGTTGCCGATGGCAGCCATGATTGCCGTCGGCGTTGCCAGCACAAGGGCACATGGGCAGAAGACGACCAGAATGGTTACGGCGCGGATGATCTGCCCGGTCACAAGCCAGGTGATGGCAGCAGCGGAGAGGGCGATGATTACGATCCAGGTCGCCCAGCGGTCGGCAACCCCGACGATTTTTGCTTTGCCTGCATCGGCAGACTGCACGAGGCGAACCATGCGCTGAATGGAGCTGTCCTGACCGACCTTGGTCGCTTCCATTTCGAAGGCCCCAAACTGATTTACCGTGCCGCTGCATACCGTATCTCCGGGACCTTTGTCTGCGGGGAGGGATTCCCCGGTCATAACGGCCTGATTAATGGATGTCTGACCGGAGAGAATGACGCCGTCCACCGGGATTCCCTCTCCCGGCAGTACACGCAGATGGTCACCGACGCACACCTGCTCCGCCGGAAGAAGGATTTCCTTCCCGCCCCGCAGGACACGCGCCGTCTGGGGCGTGAGATGAACCAGCTTCTCGATGCCTGCGCGGGCCTTCGCCACGGTCAGTTCCTCCAGAAGCCCCCCAAGCTGCATGATAAAAGCCACTTCCCCTGCCGCAAAATCCTCCCCGATGCACACGGATGCGATCAGCGCCAGAGAGACGAGCACGTCTGCTTTTATGTCAAAAGCCGTGACGAGGCCGATGACCGCCTCTGCAACAATCGGAATGCCGCAGAGAATAATGGCGACCCATGCCATATCAAAGGGAAAAGGACGCACTCCAAGCAGACTGCAGAGAATGGCTGCGCCGGAAATTGCCAGAAGGGTGATATCCTTTTTGATGCCGCCGACTGCCAGGAGCGATTCTAATTTCTTCATTGCCTTTTTCATATATGCGATCCTCTCTATACCCCACCGGGTATATCTGCATTATACATATAGGGGTATAGGTTTATCAAGGAAAGAAAATAAAAAATCAGCACCGCAGAATCCTGCGGTGCCGGCAGCGAAGATGGCATTTTTTGGTATTACTGCATATTTGCGAACCGTTCTACGGCTTTTGTAAAGTCCTCAATTGTCTTATCAGCATCGCCGTGCTCAATTCCGTCACGGACGCAGTGCTGAATGTGCCCCTCAAGGACGACCTTCCCGCAGCCATTGAGTGCGGATTTTGCCGCGTTGATCTGAGAAAGGATATCCTCACACGGAATGTCCTCGTCAATCATGCGGTCAATGGCCTGAACCTGCCCGATGATTTTTTTCAGGCGTCGATGCAGATTGTCTGCATCCATGCATTGTTTCATATACCCACCCTCCTGTATACCGAGTGATGAATCAGGTAATGCTTTACTCAGCTTCTCTTGTAATGTTCCTCAGCCAGATGCGCTTCCTGTAGTGGATGAATACGGCAGGCAGCTTGATAATTTCGTCCATGCTGCACAGGCAGAACACGACCGGCGCAGGCAGCTTCCAAAGGAAGGCGGCAAGCAGACTCAGAGGCACACAGATGCACCACATGAAGATGATATTGGTGTTCATGTCGAATTTTGAGTCCCCTCCGGCACCGAAGATGCCGTCAAGAACCACATGATTCACGGATTGCGCGGCAATATTGATGCCGGTAAAGGCAATCATGATTTTAAGGTACGATGCAGCCTGAGGTGTCAGGTCCGTAATGCCCATAATGATAGGGGTAAGGGCAACCATGGCAGCGCCGGAGGCAATTCCAATGATGACGGAGAGCTTTGTCAGCCGGGCGGCATAGCGCTCTGCCTTCTCCAGCAGATTTGCGCCCAGCAGATTTCCAATCAGAATTCCGGCACCGCCTCCCACGCCCCGAATCAGGCAGGAGAACAGGCTCTTTACTACGGATACGATGGAATTTGCAGCTACGGCATCTCCGTTCATATGCCCCAGCACCACGGAGTAGGACATATACGCAATTCCCCACACAAGGGCCGCACCGATGATCGGCATGGTGTAGTGCATGAAGTCCTGCAGCAGGAGCTTCCCCGGCTTCCTTCCCAGCCAGCCCCAGCGCAGCTGCACTTCGCTCCTGCGGCGGGTGACGATGAATGCCAGAGCCAGCTCAATCAGCCGGGACAGGGAAGTGGCATAGGCGGCACCGGCGATGCCCAGAGCGGGGAAGCCAAGCAGACCGAAAATCAGCACCGCGTTGAGCACGATGTTGCTGATGACGGCAACGGAACTGATTGCGGATGCCTCGACGGTGTGGCCGGTGTTTTTCAGCAGTGAAAAGTACACCTGGGTGATTCCGCACAGAAAATAGGAGGGAGCGACTGCCCGCAGGTACTCTGCACCCAGGGGAATCAGCTCAGCGTCGCTCGTGAGAATGGCCATCAGCGAGTTTGGCGCAAGCAGCGCTGCCAGCGTAACCGCACCGCCGATGAGCAGAATGATCTTCAGCCCTGTGGGGGCGATTTCCTCAATGGACTTCCCGTCTCCCTTGCCCCAGTACTGCGCAGCCAATATGGCAATTCCGGCGCTGAAGCCTGTGACCAGAAGATTGAGAAAGAACTGCACGTTGCCTGCCTGGGACACGGCGGCCATCGCCTGCTGCCCAAGCCGTCCCAGCATGACTGCGTCCGTCGCGCTAACCAGGGACAGCATGAAGTTCTGTATCGCAATGGGAATCACGAGCTTCATCAGCTCACCGTAAAAAGAATCCTTTTTTCTGACTGCCGTGCTCATAAGCTCCTCCTGCGTGTTTTTCATGAAATTGTGCTGTCGCTCGCAGTCCCTTGTGCCTGCGGGGAAGCGAGCATCGCCTATTGTAAAAGAAATTGCGAAGATCTTCAAGTGACTGCGGTAATCATGAGAAAGAAATGGCTGTTTTATGCAAGTATACGAATGAAAATTGGGTCACCGGCCTATAGCAAAGCGGCATCAGGATTCCGGCTGCCGAACGGATGCCTCCGCAACATTGATGGAATGGCCGCCGACACGGCTCAGGCTGATGAGTATTTCCGTGAACACAATGCCTGCCTCGGCAGAGCACTCCCCGGCGCGCATGCGGTCCATGTGACTCTGCTGTGCCTGCTTGACCATCTTGCGGTTCTCACGTTCCAGACGCGCAAGGTGCTTAAGCTCATCGATGCTCAGATCCTGTGAACGGAATCTGGCAATGGCATCGTCGTACAGCTTGCGCACATTCTCATAGAGTGACTCTACCTCGCTGCGTGCCGCGGGGGTATAGGACAGCCCCTTTTCGGCGCAGCGCTCTGTCAGATGCAGCAGATGCTCGGCATAATCTCCGATGCGCTCCAGATCGCTGAGCACCTGAAATACGCGGCGGACGTAGTTTGCCTCATTATCGGAGAGCTCCTGCACATTGAATTTTACAAGGTAATCGCTGATCGCGTCGGTCAGGTAATCGATGACGCTCTCGTTTTCGGAGATGGTTTTTGCATCCCGTGTTTCACCTGTGAGCACCCCCTGCATGGCAAGGCTCATGTTTTCTCCCACAAGCTTGCTCATGCGGTCTACCTCACTGCGGATCTGCAGCAGGGAGACGCTTGGGTTGCCCACCAGATTGACGTCGATAAATTCCAGCCGCGCCGCGTCCTCGTGCTTTTGCTTGGGAATCAGGCAGTACGTCAGCTTCACGACGAGATTGGTGCAGGGAAGCAGGACAATGGCGGATACCACTTTAAAGATGATGTGAACGACGGAAACCTGAAACATAGGGTCAGGGACGAGCCGCTCTATGGTCTCGGTGAAGGGAAAAATTATGGTGATGGGGGCCATGATAATACAGCCGACCACATTGTGAATCAGGTATACGATGGCGGCGCGCTTGGCATTGTTGCGGGCGTTCATGGATGCCAGAAACGTCGGCATGGCAGAGCCGATGTTAATGCCGCAAATCAGGAAGGAAGCAAAGTGCAGCGGCATCAATCCCTGCATGGCAAGTGCCTGCACGATGCCGACGGCAGCGGAGGAGGACTGGATGATTGCGCACATGATCGTTCCCACAAGGATACCCAGCAGGGGGCTTTTGGCGTTCATGATGAAGCTTTGGAACCAGTCTACATCCCCCAGGGGCTTCATGGCGGAGCTCATGGTGTGCAGACCCTGAAACAGCAGCCCAAAACCGAGAATTACCTGACCGATGTGCTTGACACGGGCATTTTTGGAGTACAGCATCATGAAGGCACCGACGCAGATGCAGAAAGGCGCCATTGCGGATACATCCAGGGCAATTAAGACGCTTGTAATGGTGGTGCCGATATTTGCACCAAAGATGACGCCGGTCGCCTGGGCCAGGTCCATGATTCCGGCGTTAATGAAGCCCATGACCATGACGGTCGTCGCGGAGGAGGACTGAATGACGACGGTAACGAACATACCCAAAAGGAATCCCAGAAATTTGTTCCGGGTCAGCTTCTCCAGCAGGTCTTTCATTTTGGCACCGGCTGCAAGCTCCAGCCCGTCGCCCATGTAGTTCATTCCAAACAGGAACGCGCCCAGGCCCCCCAGCAGTTCCACAATGTTTGTCACGGTCATGGCAAATCCTCCAAGGCAGTTAAAGGTAAGTGACGGCCGTCGGCCGATTGCGTTTGCAGAATAAGAATGTGCAGACTCCACACTCCCCACTCTAACATAAGTATATCAGCGAAAATGATTCAATGCAATCTTTTTTTCACAAAGCCATCCCTCCCGCGGGCAGCGAAGATAGAAAATACAGCAGGCGGCGAGGAGAAAGGCAGGTATTTATTATTGTGTTTTACTATTGAATCACAGCACTGTATTTGATATAATAGCCCTGATTTTCTACGGTGGCACCGGGCAAATCGTTTTCAGCCTTCATCGGATTTCAGCCGGACTCTGCAGTTCATAAAACGGGGAATATATATGGTATTCCTTCGTTTTCCGAACATTGCTCCGGAACAGGATCTCCCGGTTGGATGCGTTTGTCCCTTTACGGGGTGCTGCTCTGCTGAAAAAACGAAGAGGTGGGGGCAAGTGGATAAAAAGCTGATGCGGCTGTTTCGGCCAACGCGAACCATTTACTATATTCTGATGGTCGTATTTGCAATTGCCTCCATGATGGTGGGGCAGTATTTG
This sequence comes from bacterium, assembly GCA_963641615.1. GTDB lineage: Bacteria > Bacillota > Clostridia > Oscillospirales > Oscillospiraceae > Faecousia. Next base: position 6,398 of record CAVIFH010000010.1, read on the forward strand.
CTTGGTGCCGCGGAGCTTGCAGCCACGCTTGCGGCATTCCTTGTGCATATGCGATATCGCCGCTACAGCAATACGCGCATTCGGCAGTATCTGCAGCGGTCCTCCGACACTCTTGAGAGCACCGGACAGGGGACAAGCCCCTTCCCGGCGGTTTTGGTGCAGTTCGGGGATGAGAGCGTCGTCTGGTGCAATCTTAAGTTTACGGAGCTTACAGGCCTGACGCTTACCTCGGCCAATCATCATCTGCAGGATGTCCTGCCCGGTGTGTCAATCGACTGGCTGACTGCCGGAAAAACCGAGTGCCCGAAAGAGCTGGAGCTGGACGGGCGGCGCTATCGCCTCTTTGGCACGGCTGTAAAGGAGAAGAGCGGCCCGGCACTGATGGGCGTAATCTACCTGAATGATCTGACGGAGCTCTATCAGGTGCGGGATGAATATATCCGCTCCCGCCCGGTAATAACCATCATTTTGGTAGACAATTACGAAGAACTGACCAAGAATCTGACAGAGGGTGCGATTTCCTCCCTGAGTGCCCAGCTGAATGATGCCATCACCCGCTGGACAGAGCCGTATCATGGGCTGCTGCGGCGGCTTGAAAAGAATCGGTTCCTTTTCGTCTTTGAGAAGCGGGATCTGGAGGACGCCGTTACCAATAAGTTTTCCCTGCTGGAGGACTTCCACAGGATTTCCAGCCCCTCCGGGCTCGCCGCATCCGTATCCATCGGCCTCGGTGTGGACGGCAGCAGCTTCGAGGAAGGGTACAATTTTGCTGCTCTCGGCATTGAGATGGCGCTCAGCCGGGGCGGCGATCAGGCTGTGATCAAAGACCGGGTCAATTTTACGTTCTTTGGGGGACGCAATGTTGAAGCGGAATATACAAGCAAGGTGCGTTCCCGCGTGACCGCGAATTCCATGATGGAATTGATCGGCCAAAGCAGCCGTGTGTTCGTGATGGGGCACAGCAACGCGGACCTGGACAGCGTGGGGGCGGCAATGGGTATTTGCTGCCTGTGCCGCAAAAAAGGAAAACAGGCGAACATCGTAATCAACCCCGATAAGAATTCCGTAGGGAAGCTGCTGGCACAGGTGCGCAAGGTGCCGGAATACGACAATGTTTTTATCACGGGACAGGAGGCGCTGGTCGCCTGCGACAGCGGGAGCATTCTGGTGGTGGTGGATACCAATCGCCCGGACCAGGTGGAGTGCAGGCCGCTCCTTGAGGCCATCAATAAAGTGTGTGTCGTGGATCACCACAGACGGGCGGCGGATTACATTCGCCCGGTGGTGGTAAACCTCCATGAGACATATGCCTCCTCCGCATCCGAGCTTGTAACAGAACTGATCATCTACGGCGCGGACAGCGCCGATGTCCTCCCAATTGAGGCAAGAGCGCTTCTGGCCGGTATCTGCATGGATACCAAGTTCTTCAACGTGCGCACGGGTGAGCGTACCTTTGAAGCGGCAGCGGCCCTTAAGAGAATGGGGGCAGATCCGACAGAGGTAAAGCTCCTGATGCAGAACGATTTTCAGGGCACCGTCGCGAAGTATCAGATCGTCGAATCTGCGAAGCTGTATCGCGGCGAGCTCGCCATTGTTGCACTGGACTATGAGGTGGACCGTGTCCTCGCCGCGCAGGCGGCAGACGATATGCTGAATATTGCCGGGATTACCGGGTCGTTTGTCCTTTTCCCGGACGGCACCCAGACCATCATTTCCGCGAGAAGCATCGGAAAGGCCAATGTTCAGGTCATTCTGGAGTCGCTGGGCGGCGGCGGAAATGCAATGGTGGCGGGAGCCCAGCTGAAGGATACACCGGTAAGACAGGCGCTGGAGCGCCTGGTGGAATCAATCGATAAATTTTATGAAGGATAAGGAGATTTTGATATGAAAGTGATTTTGCTGCAGGATGTAAAGGGAAAAGGGAAAAAAGGCCAGATGATCGAAGTGTCTGACGGCTACGCCCGCAACTATATGCTGCCGCGCAAGATTGCCATTGAGGCAACGCCGGATGCCGTCAACACCATGAAAATGAACGACAAGGCGACGCAGGAGCGCATTGCCCGGGAGAAGGCCGAGGCAATGGAGATATCCAAGACCCTCCGCGGAATGACAGTAATCGTCAAGGCGAAGGGCGGCGGCGCGGGACGCCTGTTCGGCTCGGTTACCAATCAGGAAATTGCCGATTCCCTGAAGGAGCAGAGCGGGATTAACCTGGACAAGCGGAAAATTGTAATTTCCGATACCATCAAGACAGTGGGCACGTATACGGTAAACTGCAAGCTTGGATACGAGATCACGGCTCCTCTGACCGTAAAAATCGAGGAAATGTAAAAATATCTTCGTCGGCGGCCTTAAGGAGGTGGGAAAAACGTGGATGAGGATCTGATGGTTCGTCAGGTGCCGCAGTCTCTGGAGGCGGAGCAGGCTGTCCTCGGCTCTATCTTGATCGACAGCCGATGCATTACGGATGTAGTAGGGACAGTCCTGCCGGAGGACTTTTATTTACAGCAGAATCGGGAGATTTTTGAGGCAATTTACTCAATGTTCAGTTTCTCCCAGACCATTGACCCGGTTACCGTGCTGGATAAGCTGAAGGAGATGGGCTATTACCACGATAATTCCCGTGAGTATATCCTCCAGCTGATGGAGATTACCCCGACTGCGGCGAATGTCGGCCAATATGCAAAAATCGTGCAGGAGAAGGCAATGCTGCGCGGGCTGGGGCAGGCAGCGGATGATATCGCGGGCATGGTTTCCGACCAGGTGGGCACCTCCTCCGAAATTCTGGAAGCGGCTGAGAAGAAAATCTATGCGCTTCGCAAGGGAGAGCGGGGCGAGAGCCTGGAACGGATCGGGGTTACTCTTCACAAGGTCTTTGACCGGCTGGCGGAGCTCAGCCAATCCGATTCGGCGATCCCCGGACTTTCTACCGGACTGGTGGACCTGGATACGAAAATCAACGGCCTGAACAAATCTGACCTGATCCTGATCGCGGCCCGTCCCGCAATGGGAAAGTCGGCGTTTTCTCTGAATATCGGCATGAATGTCGCCCAGCGCTACGGAAAAACGGTGGCAATTTTTAATTTGGAAATGTCCCGTGAGCAGCTTGCCATGCGTCTGCTTGCCAGCCAGTCCTTTGTGGACAGCCAGAAGCTTGCAACCGGCAAGCTGACGGAGGAGGAGTGGAGCAAGCTGTGCATGGGCTCTGCCTCATTGAGCCAGACAGATATTCGCATTGACGACAATCCCTCCATCACAGTTGCGGAGATCAACGCCAAGTGCCGCCGACTCGACAATCTGGGCCTTGTGATCATCGACTACCTTCAGCTGATGACCGGGTCCGGCTATGGAAAAAACAGTGAAAACCGTGTGACGGTTGTAGGCGAAATTTCACGGTCACTGAAAATCATGGCCAAGGAGCTCAATGTGCCGGTGATTTGTCTGAGCCAGCTGTCACGTGCGGTGGAAAGCCGAACAGACAAGCGGCCGATCATGTCGGATCTGCGTGAGTCCGGCGCCATTGAGCAGGATGCGGATGTGATTATGTTCCTGTATCGGGATGAGTACTACAACGCCAATACCGATGATAAGGGCATCGCAGAGTGTATTGTTTCCAAAAATCGCCATGGCGAGACCGGTGCCATCAAGCTGCAGTGGATGCCGCAGTTCCAGCTCTTTGCCGATCGGGAGTGGAAGCATGGTGAATAAGCTGAGCGCGGCACTGACGGGAGAGAAGCTTGTGCGTCCCGGCGAGACTGTCACCTGCGCGGTTTCCGGAGGCGCAGACTCCATTGCGCTGCTTTTCGGGATGTACCTTCTGAAGGAAAAACTTCAGATAGAGCTGCGCGCCGCCCATTTCAATCATCACCTGCGCGGCGCGGAATCCGATGCGGATGAGGCATTTGTAGCCGGCTTCTGTGGGGATTATCACATTCCGCTGCAGCTTGGCGGCGCATGGGTACAGCCCGGGAAAAAGGGACTTGAGGCGGCGGCGAGAGATGCCAGGTATGAATTCCTGCGGTCACTTCCCGGAAAGGTTGCGACAGCGCATACTGCCGATGACAACGCGGAGACCCTGCTGATGCATATGCTGCGGGGAACGGGCTTAAAGGGTCTGGGCGGAATCTGCCCGACCGATGGGAAAGTCATTCGCCCGATGCTGAGTATTACCCGGTGCGAGGTGGAGGCTTTTTTGCGGGAGTACCATCTGCCGCATCGGGAGGACAGCTCGAATGCCTCCGATGATTTTCTCCGCAACCGGGTGCGCCATAATATTATGCCGCTTCTGCGGCAGGAAAATCCGAATATTTCTCTTTCCATGTCTGCCATGGCAGGAAAGCTGCGGCAGGATGAAGAATATCTGCAGTCCCTGCTGGAGCCGGAAATGCCGCCCGTCAGCCGCCTGAGAGAGATGCCGGTGGCTCTGCAGCGGCGTTACGCGGAGCGGATGCTGAAGCAATCCGGGGTTCGCGAGCCGGAGCAGACTCATATTCAGTCGATTCTTAATTTGATTGCAGCCGACAGGCCCTCCGCAAAAATGCGTTTCCCGGGAAATGTGACGATTGCGCGGGATTATGACCGGCTGATTCGGCTTGAAAATCAGGCCGCACCGGATGCGGCTGCAATTAAAATTCCCGGCGTGTATGAGCTCCCGCAATGGGGGATTTCCCTGCGCGCGGACACTGTCCCAAACGGCGGAATCGGTGTGACGGCAGGGAAAAATTTATGTGTACGCAGCCGCCGGGAGGGAGATACCCTTCGCCTGAATGGCGGAACAAAGAGCTTGAAAAAAAGAATGATCGATCGTAAAATAAGCGCCTCAATCCGAAGCCGGATCCCAATTCTGGCAGATGAGGGCGGCGTTATATGGGCAGGGCAGTTCGGATTCCACCTGGATCGCCTGAGTGCTGAGCCCAATTGTTACCTTGTGATTGAACCAATCCATTCTATCTTGGGGGAATAAAAATGGAACAGGATATTCAGCAGATTCTTATAACCGAAGAGCAGATCCGCAAGCGTATCGAGGAGCTGGGCGAGCAGCTGACCGCAGACTATGCCGGAAAATTCCCGGTTATTGTGGGCGTACTGAAGGGCGTTGTGGTTTTTTACGCCGATATGGTGCGGAAAATTAAAGTGCCCTGCCAGATGGATTTTATGTGGATTTCCAGTTATCAGGGCACGAATTCCAGCGGGCAGATGGAAGTGAAGCGGGACGTCAGCGTGGATATAGCGGGGCGCCATGTGCTGATCCTGGAGGATATCTACGATACCGGCAATTCTCTGGATTTTACCTATCGCCATTTGCTGAGCAAGCACCCGGCATCCCTTAAAATCTGCACGCTGCTGGATAAGCCGGAGCGCCGCAAACCGGGTATTACCCTGCAGCCGGATTATGTCGGCTTTACCGTGCCCAATGCGTTTGTTGTCGGCTATGGACTTGACTATAACGAAGAGTATCGAAATCTGCCGTATATCGGTGTCCTGAAGCCGGAAGTATACGAGAAATAGGAGTTTATACGATTGAAAAAGCAAGGGAGAAGTTTTATTCCTCTGGTTTATATGGCCATTCTGGTGATGGTTTTCAGCTGGGTACTCTCAAACTACAGTAAAAAGACCAACACGATTCCATATTCTGATCTTTTGGAGCTGTTCAGGCAGGAGCAGGTAAGCGAATTTGTCGTAGAGGGAAATACGATTACGCTGCAGCTGCGCAGCAGCTACGACGGGAAAACGACAATTTCCACTGGACTTGCCGACCCGGATGGATTTCGCGCCGAGCTGCAGAGCCTGTTTGATGAGCAAGTTGAATCCGGGATATTGACCGGCTATGACTTTGTGGCAGACAAGAGCTATACGCCCTACGACTTTATCATCCCCCTCCTTGTGGCGGGAGGAATTCTGCTGATTGCCTGGGCGATCCTGATGGGGCGGATGAACGGAGCCGGGAATCCAATGGCCCAGTTCGGCAGGGCAAGAACAGTACTGGGAGTTCCGGATAATAAAAAAGTAACCTTTGACGATGTTGCCGGTGCGGACGAGGAAAAGCAGGAATTAGAGGAAATTGTCGATTTTCTGCGGGATCCGAAAAAGTATGCCGCCATGGGAGCGCGCATTCCCCATGGCTTGCTGCTTGTGGGCCCCCCGGGCACCGGAAAGACTCTGCTTGCCAGGGCAACCGCAGGGGAGGCGGATGTGCAGTTCCTGTCCATCTCCGGATCGGATTTCGTGGAGATGTATGTCGGCGTGGGTGCCAGCCGTGTCCGGGACTTGTTTGAGCAGGCGAGAAAGCTTGCCCCGGCAATTATCTTTATTGACGAAATTGATGCGGTGGGCCGTAAGCGCGGCAGCGGTATGGGCGGCGGACACGATGAGCGGGAGCAGACGCTGAATCAGCTCCTGGTCGAGATGGACGGCTTCGGATCAACCGAGGGCATCATTGTTCTGGCAGCGACGAACCGGCCGGATATTTTGGACCCCGCACTGCTGCGCCCCGGGCGCTTCGACCGGCAGATCCAGGTAAATCGGCCGGATGTAAAGGGACGTGAGGATATCCTGAAGGTCCATGCCCGTGACAAGCATCTGGATCAATCCGTAAATCTGCACACCATTGCCCGTTCCACAGTGGGATTCACCGGCGCGGATCTGAGCAATCTCCTGAATGAGGCAGCAATCCTTGCGGCACGCAGTCAGCGGCCTGCTCTTACGATGGAGGATGTTGACGAGGCAATGATGAAAATCCTTGCAGGGCCGGCCAAAAAGAGCCATGTCGCCTCCCGCAGGGATCTTGAGACCACTGCCATTCATGAGGCGGGGCACGCTGTTGCCATGTATCGGCTGCCGACCCATGATCCAGTGCGGCACATCTCTATTGTTCCGCGGGGCAGGAGTCTGGGTGCGACCTGGTCCCTGCCGAAGGATGATTCTTCGAATATGACGCGCAATGAGATGTATGAGCAGATTGTTGCGCTGCTGGGCGGCCGCGCAGCGGAGGAACTGTTCCTGAATGATATTTCGGTTGGCGCTTCCAATGACATCGAGCGTGCCTCCAAAATGGCGAAGGACATGGTCGCCCGGTATGGCATGAGCGAAAAGATCGGAACAGTCAGTTATCTGGATGATGGTGAGGTCTTTATAGGCCGCGATTATCAGAATACCAAGGGGTATTCTGAGCAGGTTGCGGGCACCATCGACCAGGAGGTAAAGGTCCTTATTGACAAAGCCTATGCACAGTGCTGTGATATCCTGAAAGAGAATCGCGAGAAGGTACGGCAGCTGGCAGATTACCTGCTTGAAAAAGAGTCCATTACCGGCGAGCAGTTTGCAAACCTGATGGAGGGCAGGGAAATCGGCGAGGCATCGCACACCTCCCTGACAGACGGATTCGAAGAGCCGGAAGAACATTAAATGAGAAAGCAAAAAAGCAGACGCCCCGATATGGAGCGCCTGCTTTTTCATAGCCTATGGAATCATTTTTTTGACTGCAGCGAAATTTACACTGCATGGCCTTTGCTGCGGATAACGTCGATGACCTGGTCAACGTATTTTTCGCAGGTGTCATGGTCCTCTGCTTCTACCATGACGCGGATGACCGGTTCGGTTCCGGATTCGCGCACCAGAATGCGCCCGGTGTCACCAAGCTGTGCAGCGACATCCGCAACGGCAGCCTGAACGTCCTCATCCTCCTGAGCGTTGGCCTTGTTGGCAACGCGGATGTTCTTCAGAACCTGCGGGTAGAAGGTAAAGCCCTTGCAGAGCTCACTCAGGGTTTGCTTTTTATCCATCATGACTTCCATTACCATCAGGCTGGTCAAGATGCCGTCGCCGGTAGAAGCATGCTTGGAGAAAATGATATGGCCGCTCTGCTCTCCGCCCAGGCGGTTGTTGTTCAGCATCATATGCTCATATACATATTTGTCGCCGACCTTTGTCTTGGCGTATTCGATGCCGAGTTCGTCAAAGGCCTTATAGAGGCCAAAGTTGCTCATGACGGTGGTCACGACGGTGTTCCCGGGGAGCTGGCCCTTTTCCTTCATGTGCTTGCCGCATATATAGAGAATATGGTCGCCGGTGACGACGTTTCCTTTTTCATCTACACACAGGCAGCGGTCCGCGTCTCCGTCGAATGCAAAGCCCACGTCCAGTCCCCGCTCCACCACCAGCCGCTGCAGGCCTTCAATATGGGTAGAGCCTGCGTTCCGGTTGATGTTATAGCCGTCCGGTTCTGCGTTGATGACATAGGTTTTTGCACCCAGGGCATCAAAAACGGACTTTGCAATGTTCCACGCGCTGCCGTTGGCACAGTCAAGGCCGATTTTCTTTCCCTTGAAGGAATAAAGCCCCAGGCTGATCAGATAACCGACATACCGGTTGCGCCCGGCCACATAGTCCACCGTGCGCCCGATCTGATCCCGTTTTGCCAGGGGAAGCTCATCCCAATGGCGGTCAAACGCAAACAGGTCGCCGTCCAGATATGCCTCTACCAGACGGATGACCGATTCGTCCATTTTTTCGCCGGAGCCGTTGATCAGCTTGATGCCGTTATCGTAGTACGGGTTGTGGCTTGCGGAGATCATGATGCCGCAGTCAAAGTTGTCGGTCCGCGCCACATAGGCAACGGAAGGCGTGGTGGTGACGTGGAGCAGGTAAGCATCTGCCCCGGAGGCAACCAGACCGCCGACTAAGCTGTATTCGAACATATAGCTGGAGCGGCGGGTGTCCTTGCCGATAATGATTCGGGCAGGATCATCCTGACCGGCGCGATGCTTCAGCTGGCAATAGTACCATCCCAGAAAGCGGCCGACCTTAAAGGCATGGTCAGCTGTCAACGCGCAGTTGGCTTCCCCACGGAAGCCATCGGTTCCAAAATATTTTCCCATAAATCAAAAACTCCTTTATTCCTGCTTGGGCACGATCACGCCGCCGGTCTTCCAGATGCTGTGTGCGGGTACAACGCCCCGTACGCAGGATGTGGGGTAAATGTTGGTGCCGCGCCCGATCACAGTACCGGGATTAAGCACACTGTTGCAGCCGACTTCTACGCAGTCGCCGAGCATGGCACCGACCTTTTTCAGACCGGTTTCGATCTGCTCACTGTCAGACTTAATGACAACAAGCTTTTTATCGGATTTCACATTTGAGGTAATGCTTCCGGCACCCATGTGAGACTTATAGCCTAATATGCTGTCTCCAACATAATTGTAATGGGGTACCTGTACATTGTCAAAAAGAATCACGTTTTTCAGCTCTACGGAGTTTCCAACCACGCAGTTCGCACCTACCAGAGCGCTCCCGCGGATGAAAGCGCAGTGCCGCACCTCTGTATTGGGGCCGATAATGCAGGGACTGCCAAGGTAAGCGGTCGGTGCAACGACTGCGGTGCGGTGAACCCAAACCTGCGGCGCTGACTCGACGTACTCATCACCAAGTGTACTGCCAAGCTGCAGAATAAATTCCTTGATTCCTTTCAGAGCTTCCCAGGGGTAGATAAATTGAGACAGGTAATCCTTTGCCTGCGTGTGCTCCAGGTCATAAAGCGCTTCAATGGTGACCATATATAAGCTCCTTTCAGAGTGCGCCTGCGCTGCACTCCTGACAGATAATACACTATATCCGATGGATTGTCAATCCAACTTGCTTAAATCACGAAAAACGGTATAAAAAACGATTTTTTAAAAAGAAGACCGGAGACAGGTGACGCAGACCCTGTCTGCCGGATACGGAAACAGAAAATTCACTTTACCCTGAGTAGGAACCGTGTTACAATGTGGGGCAGTGAAGCAGGCAGCAAGCAGCTGCCGCGGATTACGGGAGGAAATCGGAATGAAATTAACGAAGGAAGTGCGCCGCGGGGGAAATTGGGTGAGTTTCCTGCCGGCGTTTCTGATTCCGTTTGGCGGAATGCTTCTTGTGATGCTGATAAACGGATATCGCCCCTTTGGCTCCTCTGCGATGCTGTATTCGGACAGCTACCATCAGTACTATCCGTTCTTCCTGGCTTTTCGGCGCGCCCTTCTCAGCGGCGACAGTCTGCTTTACAGCTGGGATATCGGTATGGGCGTGGATTTCCTCGGCCTGATCGCCTACTATCTCGGAAGTCCGCTGAATTTACTGAGCGTTTTTGTATCCGAGAGTCATTTGCTGGACTATTTTTGCATGCTTGTGCCC
>CAVIFH010000011.1:0-16352 GCA_963641615.1 bacterium
GGTTGATGGTGGTGTAGGAAGTCTCACCGTTTACAAACATATTGAAGCTCTGAGCAGGATCCTCACCATTGGTGTAGGTGACCAGCACGTGCTGCACATGCACATTCTCGGCATCATAGTAGTTGGGGTTGGCATCGAAGCGAACCTCCTGTGCAGGCACCAGAGAGGACAGGATGTAGCAGCCGTTGTACAGGATGGAATCCGGCTCGGTTGCGCCGAAGTCGCTGCCCTTGGACTCCAGGAACTCCGCGTTGATGGGGAACAGGATGGAGTAGGTGGTCATGCCGTCGAAGTAACCGCAGGGGCCGGTCAGGGTATAGGTCAGGGTGTTGCCGTCAGCCTTGATGCCCACGTCTTCCCATGTGCCGGTGCCTTCGTAATAATCGCGCAGGCCGGCAATCAGGTCCAGAACGAGGCCAATGGTCTCGGACTTGGAATCGGCAGCATGCTTCAGGCCGGTAACGAAGTCTTCTGCCACAACGGCATCATACTCTTCGCCCTCGGAGGTGGACCATACGGCATCGTCACGGATGACGAATGTCCACTCGGAAGCATCATCATTGTGGCTCCACTCGGTAGCCATACCGGCGACCAGTGTGCCGTGGCTGTCCTGAGTCAGCAGGCCCTCGATAAAGTTGCTGGTAAAGTCACCATTGGAGGACTTGTTGTTGTAAACATAGTCCAGTGTGGTGATGTCAAAGCTGTAGAGCATGGAGAAAGTATCCGTATACTCGACAGCGTCTTCACCGGATGCACATACGGCAGCCAGTGTCAGCATCATGGCCACTGCAAGCAGCAGGCTCATGAGCTTGGTGAACTTTTTCATTCAGAATTCCTCCCTCAGAAATATTTTGCAAATGCTTTTCAGGCAATTGCTTCTTAATGCGCATCTTTTGGATTCCGCCCAAAAAATACGATGTATATATTATGCTCTGTCCGCCACACAATGTCAAATGTTTTTTTACATTTTCGCAATTTCGCAATTTCTCCGCCGGGCTGCTTTCAAAGGCTTTTAAAGGAACGCATATGCGAGAATGATCGATATCAGGATATACATTCCTCCCAGGAAAAGCGGATAGTTAAATGCCGCCTCCCGCTTCTCCTTTCGGTCGGACATGTATGCATCAAAGCTTTTGCTTCCCTTTTTGACGCCCCGGCGCACCTCAAAAGAGCTGATGTCAAAATCCCCCCGCAGATACAGCGCATACACGACCCCCGCAATCAGGAGCACGCATCCGAAAATGGTCAGTGCATCCGTAAACGCAAGGAGCTTTCCGCTCTCAGCCGTAATGCCGCGCATGACGGGGTAACCCAGCGTGATGAGCACATGGGTCAGCAGAACGGCCGGTTTGATTTTTCGAAGTCTTTTTTTCATTTTGTTGCCCCCATTGCGGCAGCCAGGCAGCCGAAGATTCTGTGCCAAGTATAGCATTTCCATTCAAAAAATAAAAGCAGAGATTTCGGGAAGTAAAATATCCGCATCCGGATTGTCAGGGTCCGGATGCGGATTGTCCTGCTATGTCATTTTTTCCTGCTTCACCTTGTGATCAATTACATGGCGGGAGGCAAGCTCCTTCTGAATTTCCTCGACGGATATGCCTGCCTCAACCATCAGCACCAGCACGTGGTAGGCAAGGTCCGCGATTTCATAGATCGTTTCTGGCTTATCCTGGGCCTTTCCCGCAATGATCACCTCCGTGCTCTCTTCTCCGATTTTTTTGAGGATCTTATCAAGTCCTTTGGAGAAAAGATAGCTTGTATAGCTGCCCTCCGGCATTTTCTCCCGCCGCTCCTGCAGCAGCGCATAAAGCCTTTTTATGGAGAATTCCTCTGCTTCCTCACTGCGCCAGACCGGATACTCAAAGCAGCTGACAGTTCCCTCATGACATGCCGGGCCATCCGGCTTTACGGAAATGAGCAGCGTATCCCGGTCACAGTCCGCAGTGATGGACACGATGTGCTGGTAATTCCCGCTCGTCTCCCCTTTCAGCCAGAGCTGCTGCCTGGACCGGCTGTAGAAGCAGGTCAGCTTCCTTTCGATGGAAATATTCAGGCTTTCCCTGTTCATATACGCCAGCATCAGCACCTGCCCCGTTACGGAGTCGGTTACGATTGCCGGTATCAGCCCGTTTTTATCAAATTTCAGTTCATCCATGCTTATGTTGTCTTTCAAAATTTACACCTCTCTTACCGGAATACCGTTGCGTTTCAATTCTTTCTTCAAATCCGCAATTTTAACTTCTCCAAAGTGGAATATAGATGCCGCAAGTCCCGCATCCACTCTCGGGAGCGTCCTGAACAGGGAGACAAAGTCACCGATGCAGCCTGCACCTCCGGAGGCAATCACCGGAACGTTGACGGCATTGCTCACTTTTTCCAGCATTTCCAGGTCGAAGCCGCCCTTCACTCCATCTGTATCAATGGAATTGAGCACCACCTCTCCGGCGCCGGTATCCACACAGCGGCAGATCCATTCAACCGCCTCCATGCCGGTATCGTCACGGCCGCCCCGGGCGAAAACTCTGAATGCTCCATCCACGCGCTTTACATCGGCCGAAATAACAACGCACTGGCTGCCGTAGCGCCTTGCGGCGTCGCCGATGAGGGACGGATTTCGAATCGCGCCGGAATTTACGCTCACCTTATCCGCGCCGCATTTCAGCACCCGGTCGAAATCCTCCAACGTGTTGATCCCTCCCCCTACCATCAGGGGAATAAACACCTTTGAGGCTGTCTCCGTCAGAATGTCCGTAAAAATGCGCCGACCCTCCGCCGAGGCTGTAATGTCATAGAACACCAGCTCATCCGCACCGCATGCGCTGTAGTACTCCGCCAGGGTCACCGGGGAAGACACATCGCAAAGTCCGGAAAAATTGACGCCCTTCACTACCCTGCCGTTCCGGACATCCAGGCAGGGAATGATCCGTTTGGTAATCATCTGGCGCACCTCACCGCTTCCGCAAGATCAATGGCACCGCTGTAATAGGCTTTCCCGATGATTGCACCATACAGATCCAACGTTCTGAGGGCTTTCACGTCTTCAATGCCTGAGACGCCGCCGGAGGCAATGAGGCGCATATTGGTTTTCCGCTGAAGCTCCGCATAAAGGGCCGTATTGGCCCCCTGCATGGCGCCGTCGCGGCTGATATCCGTAACGATTGCGGTGCCGATCCCCAGCTCCGCCATGTGCGAAAGCAAATCGCAGCCGTCCATGTCCGATTTTTCCGTCCAGCCATGAATCGCCGCTTTCCCGTTTCGGAGGTCCACTCCAACGGCGATTCTTTCGCCGAAGTGCCGTGCCGCATCCCGGGCAAAATCCGGGTTTGTAACCGCCGCAGTCCCCAGAATCACCCGATCTATGCCCAGGCTGAGATAGCGCTCCACCGTATCCATGCTTCGGATGCCTCCGCCGAGCTCCGTAAACAATCCGGTGCTTTTTCTTATGCGCCGAATCGTCTCCAGGTTCGGGGTTTCCCCTGTGCGGGCCCCTTCCAGGTCCACCATGTGCAGGCAGCCGGCGCCGGCTGCCTCAAATTTTGCGGCAAGCTCCTCAGGGTGCGCGGAGTAAACCGTCATCCGGCTGTAATCCCCCTGATACAGCCGCACTGCCTGACCGCCGAATAAATCAATTGCGGGATAAATCAGCATGGATCTTCCTCCTCACAAAAAGCCCGCAGGATACCCAGCCCTGCTCTGCCGCTCTTTTCCGGATGAAACTGGCAGCCGCAGACATTCCCATTGCGCACCGCCGCAGTCAGCTCCGCGCCGTATTCCGCCGCGGCAATTGTGCTTTCGGCGCAATCGGCGGCATAAAAGGAATGGACAAAGTACACGCAGTCCCCGTTCCGGATAAAGCGGAACAGCGGGTCATCCCGGGTTTTGAAAATCAGCGGATTCCAGCCCATATGCGGAACCTTGAACCCCGCAGGAATCACCTCCGCAATCGGGCGTATTCTGCCGGGGATCAGCGCCAGCCCTCTGTGAGAGCCGAATTCGCAGCTTTCTTCAAAAAGCAGCTGCATGCCAAGGCAGATACCCATCAGAGGTTTCCCGCTTTCTGCGGCCTGCCTCACCACGTCACCCAGCCCGGAATTTTTCAGCTTCTCGGCCGCATCGCCGAAGGCCCCGACTCCCGGCAGGATGATCCGGTCAGCGCGCAGGATCTCCTCCGGATCCGCGGTTACGGCGGCATCCTGCCCGATTGCGCGGAGGCTGCTTTTCAGGCTGAACAGGTTCCCAACGCCATAGTCTACAATGGCAACCATTTACAAAACCCCTTTTGTAGACGGCACCTCGCCGTCGGAATCCGGATCAATGCGTACGGCAGTGCACAGGCTGCGGGCTGCCGACTTGAACACGGCCTCCAGAATATGGTGGGTGTTTCTCCCGCTGAGCATACGAATGTGCAGCGTGATGCCCGCATTGGCGGCGAAGGCAATAAAAAATTCCTCAGCAAGCTCCGTATCAAAGGTGCCGACCTTTTGCGCCGGAAGCTCCACATCCCATACGAGGAAGCTTCTGCCGCTGATGTCGGCGGCTGTCAGAACCAGTGCCTCGTCCATAGGAAGAATCATATTTCCGTAGCGGGTGATCCCCTTCTTGTCCCCCAGGGCCATGCGGAAGGCCTGGCCCATGCAGATTCCGATATCCTCAACGCTGTGGTGGTCGTCAACCTGTGTGTCCCCTTTGCAGGAGATGTTCAGGTCAAAACGGCCATGCCGTGCAAATAAGGTAAGCATATGGTCAAGGAAGCCGACACCGGAATGAATATCCGACTTGCCGCTGCCGTCAAGATCGATGCACAGCGTGATATCTGTTTCCGCCGTACGTCGGCTGATCTGTGAAGTTCGCATCTGCAACCTCTCCCTCATCCCTGCAAAATTTCGTCAACTGCGGCAAGGAGCACATCAAGCTGCTCCCGCGTGCCGATGGTAATGCGGTTGTAATCGCGGATGCGCGGCAGGGAAAAATGCCGCACCAGCACGCCGCGTTTCTTTAACTCCAGATACAGCTTTTCTCCATCCGCATCAGGGTGCTTCACAAACAGGAAATTTGCCAGGGAGTCCGTCATAAGGAAGCCGCGCCTGCGGAGTTCGGATGCCAGATATGTCCGGTTTTCCATAATAATCCCGCAGCAGCGGTCTGTGTATTCCCGATCCTTCAGGACGCCGATGCCCGCCGCAATGCTCATGGAGTTGATGTTATAGGGATTGGTAGAATATTTAATGGTGTTCAGGTCGGCAATGAGCGCAGGGCTTCCGATGCCGTACCCCAGCCGCGCTCCGGCCATGGAGCGAGATTTTGAAAATGTCTGGGTAACGAGCAAATTCGGATGCTCCGGAAGGAGTGTCAGAGCGCTTTCCCCGCCAAAATCGATATACGCTTCGTCAATTACAACCACATTCTCCGGATTGGATTCCAGTATGGCAGCAATCGCCGCAAGAGGCAGATATTTTCCCGTCGGTGCATTGGGATTCGCGATAAAGATAGTGCCCTTCGCGTTAAAAAAGGATTCCGGGTTTATGGAGAAATCATCCTCCAGAGGAATTTCCCTGTATGGTGCTCCATTCAGAGCAGAAAACACCGGGTAAAAGCCGTAGGTAATATCCGGAAATACCGCCGGATGGCTGCCGTCGCAGAACGCCATAAAGGCAAAATTGAGGATTTCGTCCGAGCCGTTCGTAACAAGCACCTGATTGGCAGACACCCCATAGCGCTCCGCCAGCATTCCGGTCAGCTCCGCGGCCGTCGGGTCGGAGTACAGATTCAGCGGCCTCGTATGGGTGCGGGCGTATTCCATGGCAGCGGGTGAGGGCGGAAAGGGGCTCTCATTCGTATTGAGCTTTATATATTTTTTTGCGTCCCCCGGCTGCTCCCCCGGGGTATACGGCGTAAGCTTTTCATATTTCGAGCTGAAGAAACGGCTCATTTGCTTTTCCTCCCTTTCTCACCGGAATCTGGACAGGATGCTTTGGGCATGTGCCGTCAGCCCCTCCTGCCGCGCAAAGCGAACCACATCATCTGCCGCCTGCTCCAACGCATCTGCAGTAAAGTAGGTATACTGCATTTTTTTCACAAAGTCATCAACAGACAGGGGGCTGGAAAATCTTGCTGTGCCTCCGGTAGGAAGGGTGTGATTCGGGCCTGCGTAGTAATCGCCGAGGGCCTCCGGGCAGCTGCGCCCCAAAAATACGGATCCGGCATTTTTTATCGCGTCCAGATAGTCAAAGGGGTTATCTACGCACAGCTCCAGGTGCTCCGGAGCAATTTCGTTGGCAACGCTTATGGCGCAGGGAATATCGGGAACCACAATGATCTTCCCGTTGCTGTCGATGGATGCCTTTGCAATTTCGTACCGCTCCAGCTTTTTCATCTGCCGCTCCAGTTTCCCCTGGACATCTGCCGCCAGCTCACGGGAATCCGTCAGCAGGACAGCGCTGGCCATGCGGTCGTGCTCCGCCTGGCTCAGCAGATCCGCCGCCACAACGCGCGGATCAGAATTCCCGTCCGCAATGACGAGGATCTCGCTTGGGCCCGCAATCATATCAATGGAAACCGCACCATAGACCTGCTTCTTCGCCTCCGCCACGAAGGCATTCCCCGGCCCGACAATTTTGTCGACCTTTGGAATGGTCTGGGTGCCGTAGGCAAGGGCCGCAATTGCCTGGGCGCCCCCTACCTTAAAGATAGTATCAACCCCTGCCGTCCGTGCCGCCGCAAGAATTACCGGCGAAATTCTGCCGTCTTTGCCCGGGGGCGTTACCATAATGATTTCTCCGACCCCTGCGATCTTTGCGGGAATCGCATCCATCAGTACTGTGGAGGGATATGCGGCCGTGCCGCCGGGGACATAGATTCCCGCTTTTGCCACAGGCAGCACCTTCTGCCCGGTAATTACCCCCCCGCGATTATTCAGAATAAAGCTGCTGCGGACCTGATTCTGATGAAACTGGCGAATATTGGCTGCAGCGCGCTCCAGAACCTTCCGGAATTCCCCGTCCACGGACTGAACCCCTTCCTCAAATTCCTCTTCCGTCACCCGCAGAGATTCCAGCTCTACACCGTCGAATTTTTTGCAGTAGGCATACAGGGCACTGTCTCCCTTTTGGCGAACCGTATCAATAATCTCAGATACCGTATCCGCAACCGTGGACATCGGTATCACACGGGAAAAGATTGCCTCGTTTTCCACTTCTCCGTAATTTAATATCTTAATCATTGCCAATCTGCCCTTCCAATCCGTAGATCACATCTTCAATTTTCTGCCTTTTAAACTCATAGCTTGCCTTGTTTACAATCAGCCTTGCACTTATCGGCAAAATGGTTTCCACCACCTCAAGGCCATTTTCCTTCAGCGTCGTTCCGGTTTCGACAATGTCCACAATCACATCCGAAAGTCCGAGAATCGGCGCAATCTCAATGGAGCCGTTCAAGTGGATGATGTCTATGTCACGCCCGAGGGATGCGTAATAGGAGCGGGCAATGCTGCTGAATTTGGTGGCGACCCGCAGTGTGGCGCTGAGATCGTCGTGAAAATTCTTCCTCGCCGCCACGGCCATGCGGCATTTCCCGACCTTCAGGTCGAGGATTTCATATACGTTGGGCTCGTATTCCAGCAAAATATCTTTCCCGGCAACGCCGATATCCGCCGCTCCCCTCTCAATATAAATAGGCACGTCGGATGGCTTCACCCAGAAGAAGCGAAGCCCTGCATCCGGGTTTTCAAAAATCAGCTTTCTGTTTTCCTCAAGAATACCGGGGCATGGAAAACCGGCTTTTTCAAACATGGCGTATACTTTTTCTCCAAGCCTGCCCTTGGGGAGCGCAATGTTAAGCATCATAGGGTACCGCCGCCTTTCCGTCAAATCTTAAAACCCTTCGGCTGCGCAGTTTTTCGGGAAGAGACGCGGATATCATAACGCTCCCGTCGCGCCGCAGAGCCTCTGCAGCCGCATATACCTGCGCCGGTTCCTGAGTCTCATCGTAGAGGAGAATCGTATCCACATCGTATCTTGGCAGGCAGCGATTTAAATACTTCATGGCGTCAAGATATACGGCGAACCCGATTGCTCCGGAGGCGTGCCCCGCTTCATGCATGAGCTTATCGTACTGTCCGCCGGAAAGGACGCTCACCGGGACTCCGCTGACGTAGCCCTTGAATACCACGCCGTTATAGTAGCGCATATTGTTCACCACGGAAAAATCCAGTGAAATCATCTCTGAGCAGCCTGCCTCCCCCAGGGCGGACGACAGCATCCGCAGGCAGGAGATTTCCGCAGGATTGCAGCCCATCTCCTCCAGCTTCGGGATAACGCTGTCCGGCGCTCCGTGCAGCTTCACAAGCTGCGCAATGTCCGCGGTCACAGATGCAGGCGCCTGCGCCTCATCCAAAAGCGCCGTCAGCTCGTGGACGCTTTTTCTGCCGATCAGCTTCAGCGCCTGCTCCCGCTTCTCCGGCGAGAGGGCTGCTTTCGCCAGGAAAGAGGAAATGATATCAATATCAGAAATAACCAGGCTGCTCTCAGGGGAAATTCTCTTCAGGCTTTTTGCCGCAAGGATCAGCACCTCCGCGATGCAGCAGCGGTCAATGCTGCCGATGCATTCCAGCCCCACCTGCATAATTTCGCTGAACTGACGCGTGCTGTCGGATACCCGATAAACCGTCTCATTGTAAAACAGCTTCCGGGCAAAACCGGGTATATCACGGCTGCCCCGTACAATTGAAAGGGTAATATCCGGCTTCAGGGCCATCAATTTGCCGTTCTCCGTAAAGGTGATGATATTATCCGACACGAGGAAATCCTTATTGCGGGCGTAGAGGTCATATTCCTCGAATTTGCTCATTTTGTAGCGGCTGTAGCCGCTGCGCTCGTAAAGCGCCTGCAAATCCATGGATATCCGCTCTTCATAAGATAATCCTGCACACTGTTCCATTTCGCAGCAACCCCCTGCAGCATCGTATGCTGATAGTTTATCGCATTAGCGCAGTAAAGTAAAGTAGCAGTAATTACAAAAACCTCCCGACTCGGCGCTTGCGAATTGTGCTGCCTATACACAAAGCATTCCCTGCTTCCCCCGGCAGGGGCAATTTTTTCACAGATCAGGCATTTCTGCTTCAGAATACATTTTTTCTCCATAAAGTTCGATTTATTCAGAATTTCTTAAAATCTTCAAAAACTTTTGGAAAATACTTTGCATTTTCCACGGGATGTGCTATACTACTATGGCTAAAAAAATGCTTTTTATACTGTATAGAGGAAGTTAAATGGAAGACATTTCTAAAATTTCCGTTGTTCTCCCGTCCCTGGATCCGGATGAAAAGCTGAATGCCGTAATAGACGGTCTGCTGAAATACGGATTTACCGACATTATTCTGGTCAACGACGGGAGCAGGCAGGAAAATCTGCACTATTTCACCGATGCTGCTGCAGCGCATCCCGAGATTCACGTGCTGCACCACGAGGTAAACCGCGGCAAGGGAGCCGCGCTGAAAACCGCGTTTCACTGGTTCCTGGAAAACCGGCCGGATTTCCTCGGCGTCGTCACGGTAGACGGGGACAACCAGCACCACCCGGAGGATACCCTCGCCTGTTGCAGGCACATGCTTGAGAGCGGCCACATTACCCTCGGCTGCCGGGATTTTTCCCTGCCGAATGTACCCCCCCGCAGCCGCTTCGGCAACAGGACGACATCCTTAGTGTTTAAGCTCTTCTGCGGCATTACGCTGTCCGATACGCAGACCGGCCTGCGGGCCTTCCCCCGCAGCACCCTCCCGCTTCTGGCAGAGGTTTCCGGCGACCGTTTCGAGTATGAAACGAATATGCTTCTCGCCATGAAGCAGAACGGCCTTCCCTTTGACGAGGTAAAGATCCGCACCGTTTACATTGAAGAGAATAAAAGCTCTCACTTCCACTGGCTGAAGGATTCCTGGCGGATCTACAAGCTGATCCTGGCGCATTTCTTCAGGTACACCCTCAGCAGCCTTCTGTGTGCGTGTGTGGATACGGGCATGTTTGCGCTCTTTGATCACCTGTTTTCCTATGCAGGTACCGCCGTACACGACACAGTGCCCTATGTGCTGGCAAGGCTGATTTCCTCCATGCTGAATTTCTGTCTCAACCAGCACGTGGTGTTTCACTCAAAGGAAAAGGCCGGGAAAACCATGCTGCGCTACTATGCTCTGGCTGTCCCGCAGCTGCTGGTGCAGATGCTGCTGACAAATGGTGTATTCTGGCTGCTGCACATCAGCGAGAGCGAAAGCGTTCTGCGGACGGTGTGGTATGTTGTGGTAATGATTATGTTGTACTTTGTCGGCTATGCCATTCAGCAGCGCTGGGTGTTTGCCGCACGCAATCAAAATTCTGACGCGAGGTAACCGAAATGAGTAAGAAAAAGAAATCGAAAAAGAGCGGTCTGGCCGGCCGCATCATAAGGCGCTTCTTTCTGGTGCTCTTCACAATCATCGTTTTGCTGGTTGTAGGGCTGGCGCTGGTGATGAACCTGATCTTCAACGGCCCGTCCACTGCCGCCCGTGACACGCTGACCATGTCCCTGCTGGAGCCGAGCGCTACCAAATGGATTCCCGGTCTGTTCATGAGCGAGGAGCTGGTTGACCAGATCCGCAACAAGGGCAAAGATGAAAGTGAGCTGGAAGAGGTCAATCTGGATGACATCGTCATCATGGATGCAAGCTCCCTGGCCGACGCAGATGAGTGGGCCGCATACCCGGACGGCATCCGCATTGAGAGCTACTCCGGAAAGACCTTCAACGCGCACATCATGCTCATTCAGGACCCCAGCCGTGTATACCTGGGGCTCTCCAGCTACGATGGCTTCTCCACCAGCAAGCCCGGAAAGCGGCTGAATGTTGCCATTGAGGACGAGGGTGCTTCCGCTGCCATCAACGCCGGTGCCTTCAACGATGACGGCACCGCCAACGCCACTGTCGGCAGCGTGCCCGCAGGCCTGACCATCCACAATGGTGTGGTGGTATCCAATGTGTATAAGGATCTCGTCCCCGAGTCCGGCTTCTGCGGCTTCAACAATGAGAATAAGCTCGTTGTTGCCGAGAGCATGACGGAGTCCCAGGCAATGGAGCTGGGCATCCGCGACGGCTGTGAATTTGGCCCGGTGCTCATTGTCAATGGTGAACCGAACCAGCAGGTATATTCCGGCAACTCCGGCTACAACCCCCGCACCGTAATCGGCCAGCGGGCAGATGGCGTGGTTATCTTTATCTGCGCCGACGGCCGTCAGGCAGGCTCTCTGGGCGCGACCTATAAAGATATGATTGACCTGCTCATCTCCTATGGTGCGGTAAATGCCTGCAATATGGACGGCGGCTCTTCCTCCGTCATGCTCTACCGCGATTATACGACCGGTGTGGTCAGCATGATCAACAGCTACTCCGTGCTGCAGTCCGAGCCCAGAAGAATGCCAAACTTCTGGATGGTCAGCCCCCTCTCCTAAAGAATGTTCCGGATGAATAAGAATATGCCGGTCAGCGGCGCTGTCCGGCTGATGCAATGAGGTGCGAGAATGTATCAGGGAAAATTCAACGCGAAGACCCGGGGAGCGGATGCCCCCGAGCAAACCCTGGATGAGATTATCCGGGAACGAAATGAGGCAAACGCCCAGGCTGCCGCCAAACGCGCTCAGCGGGAGGCACAGCGGGAAGCCGCGCGGCTCTCCGCCGGAAGGCCCGCGCAGCCCGAGGGAATGGAGCGGCGCAGCAGTACACGGCCGACCCAGTCCGCCGCACAGCGCACGCCGTCAAATACACCCCAGCGGAATGTGCAGCCCGCTGCACAGCGCCCGGTGCGCAGCGCAGCTGCTCCCCAGCGGCGGCCGGCACAGGCCAGCGAGATGCAGCGCTCCGAGCCCGCACGCAGGAGACCCGTGCAGCAGGAGGAGCCCCAGCGCCGCGGCCCGCGCACAGGGGGCGTAATCTTCTACAGTATCTATTTTGGATTTATTCTGCTTTTCTTTGTAGGCGTTTTCATTACGCTGAACTGGCTGAACGGCTGGCTGAAGGATTACGAAGCCGCACAGCCCACGGTAAAATGTCAGCAGGTGTTCGATCAGCTCTTCAGCAATCCTGACTGGGCGGAGATTTACCGCTACGCCGGTGACCCGACCAACACGGGCACGAACAAATATGACACCCAGTTTGAAGGACAGACGGAATACGTCCGCTACATGGAAGAAAAGGTCGGCACCCAGCAGCTGAACTACGTGGAGACCTCCGCCGGTCTCTCCGGAAAGAAATACATTGTTCGGCTGGGCACTGAAAAAATTGCCACCTTTACCTTGACGGGGCAGCAGGAGCGCATCACGGATATTCCTGACTGGGAGCTGGGAGAAATTGAGCTCTTTATCACCCGCAATCAGTCCATTCAGATCAAGAAGCTTGAAAACCACGTTGCCTACGTAAATGACGTACCGCTGAGTGACGATTACACCATTCAGATTTCGTACACCAAGGCGGACGAAAGCGTTGCCGAGGAAGACCGGATCCGCACCAGCATTCAAGAGGTAGACGGCCTGATGACCACACCGGAGCTGCTGGTATATGACCAGACCGGCTCCCCCATCTCCGTACGCTACAGCAGCGACAGCGGCATGTATGAAGAGCAGACCGACGTCATTGCCATTACCGACGAGCAGCGCAGCGCTGTATTCGGTGCGTTGGAGGCGTACGCGGGATTTATGATCAACGCCAGCGGTTCCCGCGCCAACGTTGCCAAGTATTTTGACGGCTCCTCCCAGACCTACAGCGACATCATTAAGATGAACGGCGAGCTGTGGATGAACTCTGACCGTGGTCATGAGTTCCTGAACGAAGAGATCCTCGGCTACACCAAGCACTCCGACACCATGTTCTCCGTGCGCGCAAGCATGGTCATGCACGTAAACAATAAAGACGGCACGGAAAAGGACTTTGACGTAACTCAGTCCATGTACTTCACCCTCAAGAACGGCAGCTGGGTCTGCACGGAAATGACGAATGAGGATATCACCGCCGCTGTGGGCGAGGTTCGCCTGACATTCTACGATGCAGCAGGAGAGGTTCTCTCCACCGGCTTCTATGCAACGGATGCCGACACGATTACAGCCCCCATTCCGGAGACGAAGACCGGCAAGGTATTCAGCGGCTGGGCAACCGTTGAAACCAATGACGACGGTCAGAAGACCTGGACCATTGTATTCCAGCCCGACGAAAACGGCACAATCACCCTGTCGGATGGCTACACACTCACGCCCATGAAGCTCTACCCCCTATATCAGGCAGAGGAGGCAGCAACCAATGATTGAGCAGCTGAAAGCGCTTCTGGAATCCCTCGCAATCACCTTTGATTTCCCCGTGCTGGAATTTATCCGTCAGTACCTTACCAATGATTTTTGCGACACCGTGATGCCCTATATTTCGCTCTTCGGTGAATGGGGTGCCTTCTGGATCGCGATAGCGGTCATACTGCTGTGCTTCCGCAAGACACGCAAAACCGGCTGGTCCATGGGCGCAGCCATGATCCTCGGCGTGGTTATCTGCAATGTCATCCTCAAAAGAGTGGTGGCACGGGAGCGTCCCTTCGACTTCTATACGGCAGAACGTATGG
Source organism: bacterium (assembly GCA_963641615.1). Classification (GTDB taxonomy): domain Bacteria; phylum Bacillota; class Clostridia; order Oscillospirales; family Oscillospiraceae; genus Faecousia. Next base: position 13,617 of record CAVIFH010000011.1, read on the forward strand.
CCGCCTATACGCTTCCGCAGCTGAAAAATTGGGTACCCGTCACGAAGGATTCTCTCAAATGGATCGTGGCAAGCAGCGACTTTTCCTTCCCCTCCGGGCACACCATCTGCTGCTTTGAGTGCGCCACGGTGCTTATGATCCGCAGCAAATGGGCCGGTATTCCGGCGACAATTCTCGCGTTTCTGGTTGCCTACTCCCGCCTGTACCTTTACGTGCACTATCCGACCGACGTCATCTTCTCCATGGTCGCAGGCATCATTCTCGGGCTGATCGGCACCGCCATCGTCGCAATCGTATATAACTGCATTCCAAAGCGGGGCAAATACTCCAGAGTAAAGGCAAAGCGGATTGAAGAATAAGGATATCTGAAATCTCCCGTTTTCCCTTTCGGTATTCTCAAAAATGCGGCATCCTTCCGGGATCGGACAGGATGCCGCTTCGCTTTATGTCTGTTAAACCGCGTAAAAATGCAGCCGCACTGTGGGAAGCATTTTCAGCTTTCTCAGCGCGGCTGTGTTTTCATAGAATGGTGGTTCCTTTACTCTTTCAGTTTTCGTCTGTTCCCTGTTCTGCCTCGCGGAAAATCGCCGCAAGGAGATCCTCGTCATATTCCGGCTCAGCAGGGGCAGAAGCCGGAGCAGCTTTTTTCGCAAACTTTCCGGTGTATGCCGGTGCGGGAGCGGAGGGTTCCGCCGGCGCATAGGAATACTGTTCATCCGGCTGGGAATAGGTATCCCGGGAAGCATATGGTGCGGATGCCGTGCTTTGAGCCGTCGGCGCATATGCCCCATTGTCATCCTGCGCAGGTGTCTGCTGCCGCTGGGTATAGCCATTGCCGTAGCCTGTCTGCGCAGGCCGCTGGGGCTGCTGTGCCGTGCGCTGCGGGGCAGAGGATGATCTTACTGCCTGCGGGCGAGCCGCACCGCAAACGGCGCAGTATGGCCCGCTGTTGCGGCTTCTGTCCCGGGGGCAGATCCACACATCTGTCCTTCCGCCCTGCTGTGCGGCAGGGGTGTATGCCTGCTCGGAACGGGCATGATAATAGGTCGGGGTCGAATTGCGGTTTGCCTCTGCCGCACTCCGGGCTGCAGCAGAGGAACGAGTCGTCTGACGCGCAGGCGGCGCGTAATCATCAATATCATACTGGGCGGCACGCCTGTGGGTGGTCTTCGCAGGCTTTGGCTCCTCTTCTTCCTCCGGGGGAAGAACCTTCTGCAGGACCAGATACACAACGCCGGAGGTCGCCGCGAAAACCGCCACAAACACCATGACGGTAATGGCGATCCACACGCCGGTATTCGACTTCTGCGTTGTGGTGCCCAGTCCGGTTGACGAGCTATAGCAGTCGTCGCACACAATTCCGGCACTTGTGCTGTGGCCGGAGCCGCTGAAGCTCTTGCCGCAGAGGCTGCACTTGTTTTTCCCGCAGGCACAAAGCAGTGCTCCCAGCATCAGCATTACAAGAAGCAGTGCCGCAATTTTTCTTTTTCTCATCCTTCTCATTTCCTTTCTTCCGGCAAATCCGGATGACGGATCACATTATGTTTTAATCATTTATACCACGCATTCGGCAATTTTGCAACCCGTGTTCATCCATATTCCCGCATTGACTTTGATATTTAAGGTTAATATAATATTTCATCATCAAATCACGCGGGGTGAAATAAAAAATGAGCAGGAAATGTCTGAAATCAGCGTTTGTCAGCACGCTGCCGATTATGACCGGCTATCTTTTCCTCGGCGCAGGGTTCGGCATCGTTTTGCAGCAGCACGGCTACGGGCTTATATGGTCCCTTGCCATGAGCATCTTCATATATGCCGGCTCCATGCAGTATGTCGGCGTGGAGCTGCTGGCCGGAGGGGCCGGCATTGCCGCAACAGCGCTGACCACACTGATGGTAAACGCACGGCATCTGTTTTACGGTATTTCCATGATTGATGCCTATAAGGATACAGGGAAAAAGAAACCATACCTGATTTTTTCTCTGACGGATGAAACCTATTCTCTGGTCTCCCGGCCCGTAATTCCGGAGGGAACAGACAGGGCGACCTACTGTTTTCTCGTTTCCCTCCTCGATCAGTGCTACTGGGTGCTCGGCTCCGCAATCGGGACAATGCTCGGCAATCTTCCGCTGGACTTTACCGGGATTGATTTTGCGCTGACCGCTCTTTTTCTCTCCATTTTTACGGAGCAGTGGCTGAGCGAAAAAAATCATTTCCCGGCATTGGTGGGGGTGTGCTCCGCCGCCGCCTGCCTGATCCTGTTTGGCGCGGACCGTTTTCTGATACCCACAATGATATTGATTGCCGCAATTCTGATCCTTTCCCACAGCATCCGCGATAAAAAGGAGGCGAAGTAACAATGCTGCACAGTGCCGCGCTGGTTGCCACTATGGCCATTGTTACAATACTGCTCCGCTTTCTCCCCTTCTGGATATTCGGCGGGAAAAAGCAGACGCCGCCGGTCATTGCCTACCTTGGGAAGGTCCTTCCCTTTGCCATCATGGGGATGCTGGTGGTGTACTGCCTGAAGTCCGTTGACTTCACCCAGTCCCCTTACGCGCTGCCGGAAATGATTTCCTGTGCAGTGGTGGTCGCGCTCCACCTGTGGAAGAGAAACACCATTCTCTCCATCGCCGGCGGAACCGCATGCTACATGCTGCTGGTACAGGTGGTCTTTGCTTAAGGCAATACCGCATAATGAGGCAAGGGCATTCATCGAGAGATTTTGGCTCA
>CAVIFH010000012.1:0-16344 GCA_963641615.1 bacterium
GATTAGGGGTATCTTAATGCTCCATGCTCTCGGCTTTATCCTTCTGCATACAGCACTTTTTATATTTTTTCCCGCTGCCGCAGGGGCAGGGATCATTCGGGCCGACCTTCTTGGCGGCGGTACGAACCGGTGATTTCTTCACGGCAGACTGGGTGGCAGCCGTTGTGCCGGTCTCCTTCGCAACCTTTTCACGCTTGATCTCCTGCTGGGGACGTAGCCGCACCAGGAAGAGTCGGCGAATGGTCTCCTCCCGAATGGCCTGAATCATTGCCTCGAACATCTGATAGCCTTCCTCTTTGTAGGCAATCACAGGATCGTGCTGGGCATAGGCACGCAGACCGATGCCCTGCTTCAGGTCATCCATGGCATCGATGTTGTCCATCCAGTATTCGTCCACAACGCGGAGCATGATTACGCGCTCCAATTCGCGCATCAGCTTCTCGCCATAGGCATTTTCCTTCGTCTGGTAGGTATTTTCGGCAATGCTTTCCAGAATCTCTGCCGTGTCTGCGGCGGACTTCCCCAGCAGCTCACTCTTTCTGCCCTCTAAAGTTCCCTTGGCGCAGTAAATACCTTCGAAAAGTCCGGAAAGAACCGGCAGGCTCTCCTCTGTGACGATTCCGCCGGTTTCTGCCAATGCGGTGGTGGCGGTTGTGCTGATCACGTTTTTCAGCATGGAGCGGATATTTTCCCGCAGATCCTCCCCGTCAAGTACCTTCTGACGCTGGGCATAAATGACCTCGCGCTGTACATTCATCACGTCGTCGTATTCCAAGACGTGCTTTCTTGTCTGGAAGTTACGGCTCTCTACGGTCTTCTGGGCATTTTCCACGGCGCCGGATAGAATTTTTGCATCAATGGGCGTGTCCTCGTCCAGCCCCAGAGTATTCATCATGTTCATCACACGATCGGTGGCAAACAGGCGCATCAGGTCATCCTGCATGCTCAGGTAGAACCGGCTCTCACCGGGGTCTCCCTGTCGGCCGGAACGTCCGCGCAGCTGATTGTCAATTCGCCGGGACTCGTGGCGTTCGGTGCCGATGATAAACAGGCCGCCGGCGCTGCGAACCTTCTCCGCCTCGTCTGCAATTTCCGCCTTAAATTGCTTCAGCAGCTCGCTGTAGCGGGAGCGGACATCAAGGATCTCCGCATTGTCGGTCTCCGCATAGGAGTCTGCCTCCGCAAGCAGCTCATCCTCCACGCCCTGCTTGCGAAGGGCATCCTTCGCAAGATACTCGGCGTTGCCGCCAAGCATGATATCCGTGCCGCGTCCTGCCATATTGGTAGCGATGGTAACCGCACCATATTTGCCGGCCTGTGCGACGATCTGTGCCTCCAGCTCATGGTACTTGGCGTTGAGCACATTGTGGGAAATCCCCTCATGCTTCAGAAGCTTGCTCAGAATTTCGCTCTTTTCAATAGAGATGGTGCCCACCAGCACAGGCTGCCCCTTTTCATGGCACTGCTTTACCTGCTCAATGATGGCGCGGAATTTTCCCGCTTCCGTTTTGTAAACCACATCCGGATGGTCTACCCTTGCGATCGGACGATTGGTGGGGATTTCCACCACGTCCAGCTTGTAAATTGCCTCAAATTCCTCCTGTTCGGTCAGTGCCGTTCCGGTCATGCCGGACAGCTTGTCATACAGGCGGAAGAAATTCTGGAAGGTAATGGTGGCAAGTGTCTTGCTTTCACTGGCTACCACAACGCCCTCTTTTGCCTCAATGGCCTGATGGAGGCCCTCGTTATAGCGGCGGCCGTACATCAGTCGACCGGTAAATTCGTCAACAATGATTACCTCGCCGTCTTTGATGACATAGTCAATATCCCGCTTCATAAGGCCGCGGGCCTTCATTGCCTGATTAATATGATGGGAAAGGGTGGCATTCTCGGAGTCCGCAAGATTTTCCACGCCGAAGAATCGCTCTGCCTTTTCTACGCCGGTGGAGGTCAGTCCGACGGTGCGGGATTTTTCGTCTACATAATAATCACAGTCGAAAGTATCATGGTCAACCTTATCCTCCGTCTTCGCGAAAACCTTTTTGCGAAGCGTTGCCACAAACTGGTCTGCCATCTCATACAGCTTAGAGGAATCCTCCCCTCTGCCGGAGATAATCAGCGGCGTTCTTGCTTCATCGATCAGGATGGAATCCACCTCGTCCACAATGGCAAAGGCGTGGCCGCGCTGCACCAGCTCCTGCTTGTAAATGGCCATGTTGTCGCGCAGATAGTCAAATCCCAGCTCATTGTTCGTGCAGTAGGTAATGTCCGCGGCATATGCCTCCCGGCGCTGTGCCGGCGTCATGCCGGGGATGACCAGGCCGACGCGCAGGCCCATATAGCGGTAGACCTTGCCCATCCACTCCGAGTCACGTTTGGCAAGGTATTCGTTTACGGTAACTACATGTACCCCCCGCCCGGTCAGCGCATTCAGATAGCAGGGCAGGATTGCAACAAGGGTTTTTCCTTCGCCGGTCTTCATCTCCGCGATACGGCCCTGATGCAGCACAATGCCGCCAATGAGCTGCACCGGGTACGGCCGCATTCCAAGCACGCGGTCCGCTGCCTCGCGGATTGCCGCGAAAGCCTCCGGCAAAATATCATCCAAGGTTTCGCCGCCGGCTAAGCGGTCTTTAAATTCCTGGGTTTTGGATTTCAGAGCATCCTCGGAAAGCGCCTTGTACTCTGCCTCCATGTTTAAAATTTTATTTACCGTCGGCTGAATCTTCTTGATCTCCCGCTGAGAGCGGGTTCCGAACATTTTCGTAATCAGGCCCATTTCTTTCTCCTCTTTAAGAAGTGATTTTACTGTGAAAAAGAATAAATTTTCAGGATTATATCACAAATAAGCCAAAAAATATAGCTTCAATTGTAAACATTGAATTTTTCTTCGCCGCCGCGGAAAAATGCCTCGATTTCTATTCTTTGTGCCGCTACTTTTCCCTGCTGGAAATTGGGCTTTCCGCCCCCGCGTCCGTGCAGTGCGTCGGCCATTTTCTTCCCGAGGGGACGTATATCCTCGCAGCGATTTGCAAGGCAATAGCTGTAGCCCTCCGCATCCGCGCCGGAGAAGACGGCTGCTGTTCCGCCGCAGGATGCGGCAATGGCGTCGGTCAGCTCACGCAGCGCAATGCCGTCCAGCCCGCTTTCAAAATGAAGAACATTTCCCTTTCCTGCGTACCCCTGCGCAGTCAGCGCGGACAATCGCCGCTGCAGCTCCGTCATGCGGATTTTCTGTGCCGAGAGCTGCGCCTGGAAGCTCTTGGCGGCAGTTCCCACCTGATCCGGCGGGACGGAAAATACATGGGACGCAGTTACGCTCTCCTGCAGAACGCAGTTAAGATAGGCAAGGGCCTGGGCACCGCATGCCATTTCGATTCGACTTCCGCCCCGGAGGGGAACAGAACTGTAGAGCTTAATCAGGCCGATTTCTCCGGTCGCATCAACATGCGTACCACAGCAGGCGCAGATGTCATAGCCCGGGATTTCCACAATACGCACCGGCCAGGAGAGTTCTTTTTTGCTGCGATAGGGGATAGACGGCAGCTCTTCTCTGGTCGGGAAGCCGGTTTTTACGGCAATATTCTGCCAGACCGCTTCATTTGCCTCCCGTTCAATTTCCGGAAGATCACAGGGAGGGATAACACCCGAAAAATCAATGACAATACGTTCCTTCCCCATGTGAAAGCCTGTATTGTTTACGCCGTAACGCCGGTGCAGAATTCCGGAGACAATGTGTTCCCCGGAGTGCTGCTGCATTCGGAGAAACCGCGGCTCCCAGTCAATGGCTCCATCCACCATGCTTCCGGTCTCCAGGGGTGCATCGCACAGGTGGATAATTTCGTCGCCGCATTCCCGGGTATCCAGGACATGAGCTTCCCCCAGCAGCCCGGTATCCGCTGCCTGCCCGCCGCCCTCCGGGTAAAAGCAGGTTGCATCCAAAATAACGCTGTATCCTTTCTCTGCCGGTACGCAGGAAATCACCCGGGCATGAAAGGTACACATATGAGAATCCTCGTAATACAGTTTACGCGTCGCCATAAAATTGACCCTTTTCTATGAAATATTCGAGAAAAAGGCGCGGACCCTTTCCTCTGTTGGAAATGGTCTGCGCCTGCGCAGAAGCGGCCTTTTCCATTTCTGCCTTTGCAGCCTTATTCTGCGGAAATCATGTAGTAATATACCGGCTGACCGCCGTTAATCAGATTCACTTCAGCATTCGGGCAGATATCGGCGAACAGATCTGCCGCCTTCTGAGCGGAGTCCCCGTCAATATCGCCGCCATAATAGATGGTAATGTACTCCTTATTGTCATCCCGAACTTTCTGAGCAAGGCTGCGCAGCAGCACATCAATATCACGGCTGGTGCCGAAAAGGCTACTTCCAAACATAGCAAGGTAGTCACCCTCGTGAATATTCAGCCCGTCAAAATCGGAGTTTCTGGCAGCGTAGGTAATCTGCATGGTATCAACGGTGGGAAGCGCCTCCGTCATAGTCCTTTCGTTGGCCTCTGCCGTCCCCTCCGGGTCGAAGCTCAGCATTGCCGTTACACCCTGGGGCACCGTCTTACTGGGAATAACGATCACATGCTTTGGCGTCAGTGCATCCACCTGCTGCGCTGCCATAATGATATTTTTGTTGTTCGGCAATACCAGAACCGTCTCTGCCGGGACCCTATTTACAGCCTCCAGGATATCCTGCGTGCTGGGATTCATGGTCTGGCCGCCGGAAATCACTGCATCCACGCCCAGATTGCGGAAGACGTCCGCAAGGCCGTCACCGGCGCATACCGACACCACACCGATGGGCTTCTCCGGTTCGGCAATTTTCGGTGCAGTCTCCTTTGCGCTCATTACCTTTTCCGTGTGCTGCAGCCGCATATTCTCCACTTTGATGGTAACGAAGGAGCCATACTCAATTGCTTCATGGAGCGCACGGCCCGGATCGTTGGTATGGACATGGACCTTGATAAGCTCTTCGTCGTCTACCAGCACCAGGCTGTCGCCGATGCCGGACAGGAAGGCCCGCAGCTTTTCAGGATCATTTTTATTTTCACGGGAGATGATGAACTCCGTGCAATAGGCAAACTGAATGTCCTCTGTGTTGAAATCGGTAAAATCAGCCTGCTCCTTTACTGCCGGAGCCGGCTCTGAACTTTCGGGGGCAGCAATCTCCTCGCCGCGCAAAGCGCTCAGCATGGCATCCAGCGCAAATACCCAGCCTTTTCCGCCGGCATCTACAACACCCGCTTTTTTCAGCACAGGGTTCTGCTCTGTCGTGTGCGCCAACGCAGTCTTTGCCTCCTGCGCGGCAGCCTCCAAGACAAACTCCACATCGTTGTTTTCCTGTGCAGCCTCATTGGCTTTCGCCGCGGCCAGACGGGATACCGTCAGAATGGTTCCCTCAGCGGGCTTCATAACCGCTTTGTATGCGGCATCCACACCGCCCTGCAGAGCCGCTGCCCACAGCACGCCATCGGCAGTGTCGTGACCCTTCAGCGCCTTTGAGATGCCGCGCATCAGCAGCGACAGAATGACCCCGGAATTTCCGCGTGCTCCCCGAAGCATGGCCGCCGCCGCGATTTTTGATGCAGGGTACAGCTCCGGATTCTCTTCCTTGCGCAGGTCTGCCGCCGCGGAATTGATGGTCATAGACATATTCGTACCCGTATCGCCATCCGGTACAGGGAACACATTTAACTCGTTAAGTGTCTGTTTGTGAATCTCGATGGAAGCGGCCGCGCTGATGATCATCCGGCGGAGGTCGGCTCCGTTAATGGTTTGCCTCAAGTTATTTCCTCCGTTTCTCAGTCGATCATCATGGAATCGATGAACACATTTACTGCGCTGACCTTTGTGCCGGTGCACTTAGCCACCACATAGCGAACCTCGGAAATAATGGAAGCGCCTACGGCAGTCAGGTTGACGCCGCCGTCCACAACAATATGCAGGTCAATGGAAATGGAATCATCCGGATTGAATGTGACAAGCACACCCTTCCCGACGGATTCCTTCCGCAGCAGGTGATACAGCCCGTCCTTCACGGAGCGTGCAGCCATTCCCTTCACGCCAAAGCAGTTGGCTGCCGCGGTGCCGACAATGTCGGTATACACGATATCGGACACGTTGATATTTCCTACATCGCTTTCATGTCGAATCATCGAAAGAACCTCCTCTTGGAACAATTACACCATGCTGGACTCCCAGCAATCCGGAGCCTTCAGCCCCATCATGGCAACAACGGTGGGGGCAACGTTTGCAAGGCCGAACTTTCCGTCCTTGATTTTCCAGTTGTGATCCTTGTCATAAATGATAAAGGGAACAGGATTCAGGGAATGCGCCGTACGAATGGTGGTCTTGCCCTTCTTGGTTTCGGTCATCTGGTCCGCATTGCCGTGGTCAGCGGTAATCAGGACAGTGTAGCCGTATTTGTCGGCGGCCTCCAGGATGGCTTTCAGGCCCGCATCAACGCACTCCATTGCCGTCACAACGGCGCTCATTACACCTGTGTGCCCAACCATGTCGCCGTTGGGGTAGTTGCAGCGCAGGAATTCAAATTTGTGAGAAGCCATATTCTCAACCATTTTTTCGGTGATTTCCTTGCTCTTCATGGCAGGGGCCTGGTCAAAGGGAATGACATCGGAGGGAACCTCTTCATAAACCTCCAGGTTCTCATCCACCTTGCCGGAGCGGTTGCCATTCCAGAAGTAGGTCACATGGCCGTACTTCTGCGTCTCGGAGAGGGCATACTCGTGGATACCGGCCTTGCACAGGCACTCGGTGAGGGTGTTCTTAATAACGGGAGGCTGCACCAGGTAATTCTCCGGGATCTTCAGATCTCCGTCATACTGCAGCATACCGGCAAACATAACGCCTGTATAGTCACCGCGATCGAACTTGTCAAATTCCTTGCGGTCAAACGCAAGGGAAATTTCCTGGGCGCGGTCGCCCCGGAAGTTAAAGAGGATGACACTGTCGCCGTTCGCGATTTTCGCGACAGGCTTTCCGTCCCGTGCCACCACGAAAGCAGGCAGATCCTGATCGATGCATCCGATTTCGGCGCGGTAGGTCTCAATGGCTTCCTTTGCGGAGGCAAACATGCGTCCCTGCCCCTGTACGTGGGTGTGCCAGCCGGCTTCCACCATAGGCCAGTTTGCCTCATAGCGGTCCATGGTAATCTGCATACGGCCACCGCCGGAGGCAATGGCGTAATCCGCGCCGTCGGTGCTGAGAGCGGAGAGTACATCCTCCAGCTGTGCTACATACTCCAGTGCGGAGGTTGCAGGCACATCACGCCCGTCCAGCAGGATGTGGCAGTAAGAGCGCATCACGCCCTCTGCCCGGGCATGCTTCAGCATAGCAATCAGGTGTGAAATATTGGAGTGAACATTTCCGTCAGACAGGAGTCCCAGGAAATGCAGAGCCTTGCCATCCTGCTTTGCATTAGCAGCAAGGGCCTTCCATGTGTCTGATGTAAACAGAGAGCCGGTTTCGATGCTCTCGCTGACGAGCTTGGCGCCCTGAGAGTAAATCTGGCCGCAGCCAAGTGCATTGTGGCCAACCTCGGAATTTCCCATATCGTCATCGGTCGGCAGACCGACGGCGGTGCCGTGTGCCTTCAGCCAGGTGTGCGGGCAGGTTGCAAGCAGATTGTCGAGGGTCGGGGTTTTCGCGACAGCAACCGCATCGCCGCTTCCGCCGTCACCCTTGCCGACGCCGTCCATAATTACAAGTACAATGGGTTTCTCCATAACTATAACCTCCAAAGCGATCATTCGCAAAATTGACAAAACGGGTTTCAGACTCCGGCCAGCCGCCGCATAAAACGCGGCTGTCAACCGGATATACATATCCAGTCTGACCGGATTTTCTATTCTATTTTACACCATTGTCTCATAACTTACAACTTAAATTTTATTTTCCATGATTCTGACAAAAAAGAATCCGGAAAAATGCCCAAGCAGGTGATTTTTCCGGATTCTGAAATGCTGTTTTGCAGGGAAAGCCCCTGGATTACCTTCTGTAGCGGCGCTTTTTCCTCCGTTTGCCCCTTCCTGCGGTGTGTACGAGCAATGCGCCGGTGGCGAGGATCGCAAGTACGATGACAATCAGCAAGAATGCAAATATGCTGCTGCCGTCTGTTGCGGAGCCGGATGCGTAGGTCGGCACAGAGGCCATTTCGGTTGCCAGTACGATGGTCGGCTGGGCTGCGGCAGCTGTCTCCGTGTGCACCGGCTGGGTTGCAGCTGCCGTGGGCTCCGTAACAACGGGAAGTGCTGCGGCTTCCGTGGCAATTGTCGCCTCCGTCGGTTCCGTTACCCAGAAGGTTTCCTGCGTCGGTGCCTCTGTCACTTCCGCTGTCTCTGTCGGTGTATAGGGGTCGGTCCCGTCTGAGCTTCGGAACTCAATGCGATTGCTGAAGGCGCTCTCCAGCTGTGCAATAAGCGAAACCGACCAGGGGTTCGATGCGGAGTAGACAATGGTTGCGTATGTATCCCACAGGCAATTTTCGTCGAAGCGGGGAAAATTGCCGCTGCAGAAAATCTGTGTCAGATTTTTGCAGGAACGGAAGCAGTTTTCTCCGAATTTTCGGAAGGTTGCAGGAAGGGTAACCGATGTCAGGCCGTCGCAGCCCGAAAAGGCATCCTTCCCGATGGAGACAAGACTGTTCCCGAAGGAAACGCTGATAAGGCTGTCGTAATCCTGAAAGGCGTAAGCGCCTACACTGGTGACGCCGTCCGAAAGGATCACCTGGGTGATGGTGCCCTTATAATCTGCCCAAGGTGCACCGGTTATAAAATCATACATGTCTCCGCTGCCGGAAATATAAAGGGTGGCGCCGTCCAGGTACCAGCTGAGGTTATCTCCGCAGGCCGCCCCGCTGCCCTCCCAGTAAACATCGCTCTGCGCTGCCGCAGTCCCGGTCATCAGGAGCAGGCAGAGAATAAAAACGAAAACTCTTTTCATGTGCGTTCATTCCTTTCTCACTGTCCCGGGATTATAACACAAACTTTCCGGCTTTAACAGGGAGATAAGAAAATATTAAGGAGCCGTGCGGTATTTTCCTTAATCCTTCACAATCAAAACTGAAAAATATCCGGCATCCGCGGGGATATCCTCACCGGGGTAAAACAGGCGCTGATTTTCCATGCCGCAGTTTTCCGCCATGTAAACGCGCTTCCCTTGCTCCCGGAGCGCAGGAAGGGTTGCAGGCAGGTTATTTTTCATCAATACCTTTACGCCGGGAAATGACAGAGCCTGTGTAGGCTCATAGGTGCCGGGAATGATGTGCAGCTGTTCCCTGTTTTCACAGAGGGGAATCCCGAGAGCCGCCGCCGCGGCACAGAAGGATGGTACCCCCGGCACAATCACGGCATCATACCCGTCGGAGCGCACCTTATCATGCAGATACAGGTAGGTAGAATAAACCGTCGGATCCCCAAGGGTGAGAAAGCACACGTTTTTCCCCGCATCCAGCTCCTGCTCCAGCAGGGCGGCACCGGCAGCGTATTTCTTCTCCAGAATAACCGGATCCTTTGTCATGGGCATATCAATGGGAAGCAGCGGCTTTTGGGTTATCTCCGGCACGGCGGCGACTGCAATTCTAAACGCGGTGCAACTGGCTATGTCCTTTTGGGGCAGTGCAAGCACATCCGCGGAGCGGGCAGTGTTTGCAGCCTTAATTGTCATCAGCTCCGGATCCCCGGGGCCAACACCAACGCCGAAAAGTGTTCCTCTTTTCAAGTCTTACACCTCCCGATTCAGCACCTTGTAGACAAATTCCATGTCCAGTCCGCCCCTTACCGCATCCGCAAGCAGGTCATACTGCTCCTGCTTATAGCGCTCCGGATCAAATGAGCGGATGGCACCAATATCAATTCCCTTTTTCGCTGCAAGGTCCGCAATGATGCTTTGCGCAATGCCCTCTGCGTCGAAGATGCCGTGGATATAGGTACCGTATACATTCCCGCTGCCCTGTACGGCGGCATTTTCCTGCTCACTTCGGCCCATGTGGATTTCATAGCCGAAATATTTTTTCCCGGAGAGGCTGTGCAGTGTGCCGGACAGGGGCGGAATCACGCCGCCTGTCTGCCGCTGCACCTTCTGACCGGCAAACACAGTGTCCATTTGCAGCAGCCCCATACCATCAACTTTGTCGATACCCGCAGACTCCACGCTCTCCGGGTCGCTGATGGTGGTGCCAAGCATCTGATAGCCGCCGCAGATGCCAAAAACGACGCAGCCTTTTGCCGCATGCTGGCAGATGGCTGCCTCCAGCCCGGACTGCCGCAGCCACAGCAGATCCGCGATGGTACTCTTTGTGCCGGGGATGAGAATCATATCCGGCTGATGCAGCTGGTCGGGGCGCTCAACGTAGCGAACAGAGACGCTTTCAAACCGCTCCAATGCGGAAACGTCCGTAAAATTGGAAATTCTCGGAAGCCTGATAACGGCAATGTCAATATCCCTGCGGGTTTGCCCGCCGTCAAAGCGGGTGGAAAGGCTGTCCTCGTCATCAATATCCACATGGATATAGGGCACAACACCGGCGACCGGCACCCCGCAGATGCGCTCCAGAATATCGATTCCGGGCTGCAAAATGGCCCGATCTCCACGGAATTTGTTTACAATGGTTCCTTTAATCCGCTTCTGCTCCTGCGGCTCCAGCAGAGCAATGGTCCCGTACAGCTGGGCAAACACCCCACCGCGGTCAATATCACCCACCAGCAGCACCGGAGCGTCAACCATCTCGGCAAGGCCCATATTGACAATATCCGTTGCTTTCAGATTGATTTCCGCCGGGCTGCCTGCCCCCTCAATTACAATGATGTCGTATTCCTTCTCCAGACTCCGGTAGGCATCCATGACCGCCGGAATAAATTCCCGTTTTCGCCGATAGTACTCCACAGCGCGCATATTGCCCTGCACCTGGCCGTTTACAATCACCTGACTGCCCACATCTGTTGTCGGTTTCAGGAGAATCGGATTCATGCGCACATCCGGAGCAATTCCGGCCGCCTCTGCCTGCATCACCTGTGCCCGGCCCATTTCCGCACCGGAGGAGGTTATAAAGGAATTGAGCGCCATATTCTGGCTCTTAAAGGGAGCAACGCGGAACCCATCCTGCCTGAAAATGCGGCAGAGCCCTGCCGCAAGCATACTCTTGCCCGCATTGGACATGGTCCCCTGGATCATAATATTTTTAGCCATTGACAATTTCCTCCATTGCACGGATCAGCTTTTCATTCTGCTCCGGCAGCTTTACGGCAACCCGATACCAGCCCTGCGTCAAACCCGGATAATTTGCGCAGCTTCGGATCAGGATTCCGCGCTCCTGCAGCGGCTCCCGCAGCTCTTTTCCAGAATAAAACAGCAGAAAATTCGCTTGGGACGGAATTACCTTCATTCCCATTTTTCGGAGTGCCTCTGCCATCATGGGGCGCTGCTCCTGTATGACCGCCACAGCATGCTTTAAAAAGCGTTGCTGCTTCAACGCAGCCACACCTGCCGCCTGGGCAGGGATGGACACATTCCACGCCTGCGACATCTGCCCCATATGCTCCAAAAGCACCGGATTTCCGCAAAGGCAGTAACCAAGACGGAGTCCTGCCATGCCGTAGCTCTTCGTAAAGGCCTTCAGCAGCAGGAGATTTTCGCAGGATGACAGCTGATCCTTCAGGCTGAGCGCATCACCGCTGTCAGTTAAATCCAGGAAGCATTCATCAGCGAACAAAAAAATGCCCTTTTCTCTGCAGATCCGCAAAATCTGCTCCATCAGAGGGCGGCGGATGACCTGGCCGGTGGGATTATTCGGATTGCACAGCATCAGCATTTCACCGGTAAAGCGTTCCAATGCCGGGAGGAAATCCTGCGTTAGAGCAAAGTCATCGGATTCTCTTAAGGAAAAGAGCTCCGCCTCACATCCGGCGGCATCCAGCCCGGAGCGATACTCAGAAAAAGACGGCACCGGAAGCAGTGCCCTGCGTGGCTTTTCCGCGGCACACAGGGCGAAAATCAGGTCTGCGGCACCGTTGCCGCAAAGAATCATCTCCTCCGGCACGTTTTCATGCCGTGCAATGGCATGCACCAATTCCCTGCAATAAGGATCCGGATATTGGCTGAGCAGGGGAACGGACTGCCTGACTGCCTCCGCGACCTCCGGCGGCATGCCGTAGGGGTTGATATTGGCGGAAAAATCCAGTGTGACCGGGCGGGAGTAAACCTCCCCACCGTGGGGATTTTGTGTATTGTAAAGCATAAAAACCTCTTTTACCGGAGAAAAAAGCGGGCAGAAACGCAAATAAGCAGCATCAGCACGGCGGATGTGTACATCAGCCGACAGCTTGCGGGAATGTCCTCCGGCGTAATCTCCCGCAGAGCGTCACCGATAAATTTCTTCTTGTGCAGTACGCCATGATAGCTGGCGTCTCCTGCCAGCCGCAGTCCCAACAGTCCGGCGCACACTGACTCCGTCTGCGCGGAATTGGGGCTTGCGTGGTTATACCGGTCACGTCTGAAAATTTCCCATCCGTTCTTTACGTCCATACCGAGGATGCATCCCGCAAGCAGCATCAGCATGGCACACAGCCGGGCGGGAATAAAATTAAAAAGGTCATCCATTCGGGCCGGAACCAGCCCGATATTTTTATACGGCGGCTCCACATATCCAAGCATGGAATCCATGGTGTTTACCGCCTTGTAGACGAATCCCATGGGAGCACCTCCCAGGGCAATGAAAAGCATCGGGGCAATCACTCCGTCGGAGGCGTTTTCCGCAACGGTCTCCACTGCAGCCCGGGCAACGGCATCGGCGTCCAGGTCCTCGGTATCGCGTCCTACGATCATGGAGACGGCTTTGCGCGCTTCGGGAAGTGTGCCTGTTTTCAGGGTGTGGTACACCTTCATGCTTTCATCCCGCAGGGAACGCGGCGCAATAATCTGCCAGCACATAATGCTGTGTACGGCAAGCCGAAGCCAGGGGGATACCTTGCTGCACAGGCGCAAAATGGTCCAGGGAATCAGCCCGCTCAGGCTGACGGCAAGGAGCCAGATGCACCCTCCGGCAATTTTTTCTCCGCCTGGCGTTTTCGGCATCACATGGCGAAAAGCTTTTTCCAGCACCGCAATAAGCTTCCCGATGAGCACCACCGGGTGCGGCAGCGTGTGCGGATCGCCCAGCACGCAGTCAATCACAAATCCAATTGCCAATGCGGCAGCAATCTCTTTCATAAAGGCAAACTTCACCAACCTTTTTACTGGTTATTATCCATCAAAGCAGGAAAATGCCGCAAGCCATCTGCCGTGGAAACGGGCATAAAAAAGGAGGGGAGCCGGCAACGCTCCCCTCGGAGGATACCACGCAGATGCTCTGCAGGAGGGCAATCCAGATCTTTCGCGAGGGGGATGGCAAAAGATCCGGCACCTGAGAAACAAAAAGCCGCGGCAGTCCCAACACTGCCGCAGCCGATTTTCTGCGCCAAAAGCAGCCGTGCCCCGTACTTGCAGAGCATCGACACACAACCCATTCTCAGCAGTTATCCTGACTTTGCGCCTCCTCAGCTGCCGCACCGCCTTCTCAGGAAATACCCCAATGACCGGCTTTCGCCATGTGCGGCCGCCTCCGCGCTTACAGTGGCGGTACCGTCCGGGATTTGCACCCGGTTCCCTATTCTCCTCCGGAATCTCAGCAACTTCAGAGGAACTAAGATGGTTATTTACTTTCAGTAGAACGATATCACACTTTTGGTTTCCTGTCAATCAGGAAAAACAGTATACACGCCTTGCGCAGCCCTTTTCTGCCGCTTTTCAGTGCTTTTTTATCCGTGCAAGCCAGTAGGACTTCCCGTAAATGATTCCTTCGCCCAGCAGCGCCACGGGAATCGCCGCGAAAATATCCAGGAAGGAATGCTGCTTTACAAAGGAGGTTGACAGGCAGACCATAAAGGCAAAAATGCCCACAGCAATCTTCACCCATTTACGGATGTGCTCGTCCTTTACGATCACGCTGAAGATTGCAATGGAATAGGCCACATGCAGGGATGGGCAGACCCCCGTATTGGTATCAACTGCATAAATCAGGCCCATCACCCAGGAGAAGAAATTCTCCCGTGGAAAAACCTCCGGGCGCAGATCCTGCCTGCTCGGGAACACGATATATATGAACATCGCAACAATCTGCGTGATGAAAATATACAGATCCAGCTCCCGGAATCGCTTTACATCGTAAAGGAGGTAATAAAGCAGGCTCCCGAATACGAGCACATACCACCCGGCATAGAATATGAGAAAATATTCGTTAAACGGCACAAGATCATCCAGAAAGCAGTGCATGACATGGCACTTTTCCGCCGGAATCAGATTTTCCGTCAGGAAATACAGGGCAAAATAAATCAGCCATGTGCCTAGTAAAAGCACATGCCTGAATTTGGGCTCATTCATGCGCCGCAGGGAAAAACCGCGGTAGTCAACCATTTCACGTTTCATCGGAGTACACCTCGTAAGGCAGATTTTTCGGGTAATTCTTTTTGGAAATATTCCGGTAGGGAATCACCGTGTGCAGCGGCTGCGCGCAGGCAATCTGCGTGATGGCATCCATCAATTGCTGCTTGATGGCACCGCGCTGCTCGTCCATGGGAATTTCAGGGCGATACGCAATGGGCTTGCCGAAAAATACCTTTTTCAGTGCCGGCGCAAGATATGCAGGCACAAAGCTCAGAATTTTCCCTGTGCGCTTATAATACATCTTCGCCAGATCGATAAACCGGTCCTGAAAATCATAGACGATGTTATTATAGCGCTTTCTGCTCTCCGGGTAAATAACCAAATGATATCCTTCCTGAAGTTTTTCGATGGATTTTCGGAAGGTCGAAATACAGCGGTTGTCATGGTATACGGGAATGGTGCGGGCATTGGTCATGACATATACCGCCGGGTACTTGATCAGCCTGCTGATGACCCAGAACAGGGGCTGAATATACTTGGGCTTGCCCGACCAGAAATCCTCCATGGCATAGCGGCTGACCTCTTTCGGGTCCATCATTTCATAGTTGCACCAAGTATAGTGGTTAAACGGGAAACGCTCTTCGGTAATGATGGGGCCATGGGCCTGACAGTGATTGCCCACAATGACGCAGGCCTCATCCGGGAGATTCTCCAGCCCAACCAATTCCGTTTTCTGATAAAAAACGCCGACGATCCACCTGATGAATCGGTTAAGCGCCGGATCCTTCTTTGGCTGCATAAAAATATCTCCCTTCCTGCGTCCATACTTCTACGGTGTGTATTCTGCCATGGAAATCTAAACTTAAACGAAACAGCGCACAATATAAAAAGATTCACTCCTTGCGCTGATACCGGAAAACTGGTATGATAGCCCCATATTTGGGGCGGCACCATGCAGCAGCGGCAAAAACCATACGGCACCGCCTCGTGAAAAGGATGTGCTTTTTTGGCTTATCAAATTCTTCACCCGAACGCAGCACCCGTTCAGGGCGTGCTGTTTGACCTGGACGGGGTCATTCTGGACTCTGAAAAGCTCTACGCAAGATTCTGGGCGGAGGCCTGTGCTTTTTTCGGCTATCAGATGACCTATCAGCAGGCTCTCGGCGCATGCAGCCTGAGTAAGGCCGATATGCAGCACTACCTCACTGGGCTTTTCGGACCCGGCATTGTATATGAGGATGTTTACGACAAGCGTATAGAACTGATGGATGCATATACCCGTGAGCACGCCATCGACGCGAAACCTGGGGTGGGGGCGCTCCTGGATTATCTGCAGGAGTGCCGGATTCCCTATGCCATTACAACCTCCTCACCTCATGATCGGGTTCAATGCTACCTGGAGCGGCTGAACCTGTACCGCAGATTCCCTTATGTGTGCACGACCCGCGAGACAGCAAAGGGGAAGCCGGAGCCGGATATCTATCTTTTAGGGGCAAAAACCATCTCCGTTCCGCCGGAAAACTGTCTTGCGCTGGAGGATAGCCACACGGGCCTGCTTTCCGCATACCGCGCCGGGTGCATGGCATCTGTCGTTCCGGATCTGGAAGAACCGGGAGAGAATATTTTGAGCATCGCCTACGCACGGTTTGATTCCCTTTTGGACGTAATCCCCCTGCTGGAGGAGAAAGCCGGAAAATCCGGCTCCGTGCGCAATTGACGACTGCACCGCCGTGGTGTACAATGACAGGCAGGAAATTATCTGGGGCAGCACTGCTGGATTTCCCTGCAGTGCCGTCATAATTTCAAAGAGGAGGAATCAAATTGAACGATCGATGGAATCTTGACCCGATTTACAAGGGCTTTGAGGACCCGGCCTTTGCGCAGGATATGCAGTCCCTGGAGC
>CAVIFH010000013.1:0-16075 GCA_963641615.1 bacterium
TTTGTCTCAAGACAAAGTTCAGAAAACGAAGGAATACTGTATGTATTGTGAGTTTCCTGAACTGCAGGATTTGGGCAAAAGATCCGGTGAAGGCCGCAGGTGAATTGTGCGGTGTTGCCTTAAATTTGGAGGTTAAACATATGAAAAAACTGATTGCATTGCTGCTTGCGGTTGCTATGGTCTGCTCTCTGGCGGTCTGCGGCACTGCCGCCGAAGGAGCGGCCCAGGAGTCCCTCCTGGGCACCGAGGATGTGACCATCACATTCTGGCACTGCGCTTCTGAGGAAGCAGGTGTTCTGCTGGACAAATACATCAAGGAATTCAACGAGACCAACGAGTACGGCATTACTGTGGAGGCCGTGTATCAGGGGCAGTACTCCGACGCGACGACTCTCCTGAAGACAATGCTCTCCGCTGAGAATTACGAGGAGCTGCCCGACATCATGCAGATGGACGCAACCGGCAAGGTGGCCTACTACAATTCCGGCAAGGCCTACACCGTGGATGACGCCCTGGCGGATTACCCGGATGAGGCGCTGCTGGGCAATTACCTGACCGGTGCCCTCGGAAACTGGCAGTTCGCCGGGGTGCAGCTGGGCCTGCCCTTTGCCGCTTCCACAACGGTGACCTACTACAATAAGGACCTGCTTGCCCAGGCAGGCTGGACGGAGGCTCCCGACACCTTCGCCGATGTATGCGCCCTCTATGCGGATATGCAGGCTGCCGGGCTGGAGGCAAGCGCCTTCCAGGCGGTTCCCTCTACTCCCACCTTGGCCAACTGGCTGGGCCAGCTGGGCAGCTACGTTGTCAATGAGAGCAACGGCGCTGACGGCACGGCTACCGAGCTTGCCTGCATCGACAACGGCGCCCTGCTCACCTTCCTGACAGAGTGGAAGAGTATGTACGACGCCGGCGCTCTGGTGAATGAGAATGCCTCCAGCGACCGCTTCATTGCCGGCGAGGTGGCGATCATGACAAGCTCCTCTGCCAACGTTGCCGCCATTATGGAGAAGGTCGGCGATGCATTCGAGGTGGGGGTCAGCACCTACCTCCGGGTAAATGAGGATGCATCCTATGGCGCAACAGTCGCCGGCTCCTGCCTCGCCATGTTTGACTCCGGCGATGCCCTGCGCAAGGAAGCTGCATGGTACTTCATGCAGTACCTTACCTCCGCGGATGTGCAGGCTGACTTTGCAGCAAACACCGGCTACATCCCCGTGAACACCGGCTCTCTGGAGGCAGAGGCCTACACGGCGGTTACACAGGAGTATCCGCAGTATACGGTAGCCTTCGATCAGCTGACCAATACCCCGGCGGATATGCGCAGCGTAACCGTCGGCCCCTCCACGGACTTCTACTACTCCATCATCCAGTGCGTATCCGATATGCTGGCAAACGGTCAGACTCCCGAGGAGACCGTTGACATCATGAATGATGACCTGAGCATCCTGCTGGAGGATTACGCAAGCAGCAACAGCTAAGGCAACACCGTACAATCGCAAATAAATGTTGGCAGGAGGGGGCATTCGCCTTCTCCTGCTCTTTGGATTAAAAATGGAAAAGGAAGATGATTATGGAAATTTCAACCTCTACCAATATTGTTGCCTTCCAGCCCGGCCGTGAGCGCAACCCCTTCGACTTCTGCATTGCAGAGTGCGCAAAGGGCGGCTATAAGGTGCTGGATATTAACTTCTGCGAGGCAATGAACCCCCACTCCCGCATGCGTGATGACGACTGGGAGAGCTATGTGAAGGACATTGCGGAGATGGGGAAACGCTGGGGCGTGGTTTTCCGCCAGTCTCACCTGCCCTACTACGATATTTTCAAGACCGACGAGCGGGACAAGACCATGGAGAAGCTCATTGAGCGCTCCATCATCGGCTCTGCCATGCTTGGGGTAAAGTGGACGGTTACGCACCCCGGCACGGTTTACAGCGCCGGGCAGGATATGTCTGTTTCCCTGGAAAAGAATGTGGAGTACTATTCAAAGCACGTGGAAACCGCCCGCAGAAACGGAATCGGCATTTGCCTTGAAAATGACTTTGAGTACCATGCGGCTCAGCCGACCCAGCGCATTTTCTGCGCCAGCGTGTATGAGCTGGTGCAGCTGGTGGACGCGTTCCATGACCCGGCGCACGTAGGCGTCTGCTATGATTTCGGCCATGGAAATCTGTGCGGCCCGGCCTTCCATCGCAAGAATCTGAATGTCATCGGCAGCAGACTTCATGCCATCCATGTGCAGGATAACCACGGCAGGGAGGATGAGCACCTGATGCCCTTCCACGGGAACATCAACTGGGCGGAGTGCATGGCAGGCCTCGCAGACATCGACTTTGACGGGGACCTGACCTATGAAATTCAGGAGTTCGGCCGGTATCTTCCGAATGATCAGAAGCACCTGGTGGTGGAGTATTCCATGAAAATCGGGAAGATCCTCATGAATCTGTATCAGCAGGCGAGAGCGCAGCAGGGGAAATAAGGTGAGCGCCGCAGCGAAACACCGCGGCATAGTGAAAGATAGGGCGGCATCGTGTTGCGGTGCCGCTTTTTTGAATTTTCGGCAACCGGTTTTCGCCGAAAACCGGCACACGAGCCTTGACGATTTTGTACAATTATGATAGAATGGATGAACAAATTTGTATCCGGGCTGCCTTGATGCAGGGATAAAAATTTGGATTTTTCTGCGAATCAAAAAGGAGGAAAAACATGAAAAAAACACTATCCATGCTGCTGGCTCTGGCAATGGTTTTAAGCCTGTTCAGTGCCTGCCCCATCGCGATGGCGGAAGACGCTGAAGAGCTGCCCAGCTACACCTTCAACGACTACACCTCTGCCCTGGCGAACAACTGGAACCCCCACACCTGGGAAACGAATGCGGACGACGCGATCCTCTCCACTTATCTCTCCAGCCCCTTCGTAACCATGCAGGCTGAGGACACCGAGGAAGGTGTCTATCAGTGGGTTTACGAGATGGCCACAGAGATCAACGATGTGACCGCCGACCATCAGGATGACCTGACCAAGTACAATGTCACCCTGCCCGCTGACACCGATGCCTCCGAGGTAACGGAAGGCTACGTGTTCGAAATCAAGCTGAACCCGGATGCCAAGTGGGAAGACGGCACTCCCATCAATGCCGATTCCTACATCTACTCCATGCAGCAGCTGCTGAACCCCGACATGCGCAACTATCGTGCGAACCTGTATTACGCCGGTGAGTCTGCCATTGCCGGCGGCAACGGCTACTACTACAGCGGCAGCGACGCTTTCACCGAGAATGCGGGTGCCTACACCATGGCAGACCTGACCGTTAACGAGGACGGGCAGTATGTCACCGCTGAGGGCTACAAGATGTACCTGGCTGTGGGCTACGCGCTGGATACCCAGCTGGGCGGCAACAGCCTGCAGGACTATGTGGAAGCCTATGGGGATGCCTACTTCGGCATGGATACATGGGAAGAGCTGGTTGCCCTGTGCGACGAGAACGGCCTGGTACCCCTGACTGATGACAACTACGCTCTGTTTGCCCCCGTAACCACCACTGTTGCGGACTGGGGCGAGACAGAGGACGATCTGCCGATGTATTTCATCTACACCGTACCGATGCCCGAGGTTGACTTCGATACCGTCGGCCTGTACAAGGTAGATGACTACACCCTCATCTATGTCATGCAGACCCAGATTGACTACTACTACGCTCTGACCTCCTTCACCTCCACCTGGCTGGTGTATGAGGATCTCTACGAGGCCGGCAAGGACACCACCGGCACTCTGGTAACCACCGACTACGGCACCAGTGTTGAGACCACCATGTCCTATGGCCCCTACAAGCTGGAGTCCTATCAGGAAGAGAAGCAGATGGTTCTCGTGCAGAATGAGAACTGGTACGGCTGGGAGCAGGGCGAGGACGGAACCCTCGTATCCTACACCAATTATGAGGTAGACGGTGAGCAGGTGCAGCGCTACCGTACCACCAAGGTCGTCATCGACGTCATGACCGATGATGCCGCCAAGCAGGCCTTCCTGAAGGGCGAGCTGGACAGCTGGGCGCCCTCTGCCGACGAGCTGCCGACCTACGCTTCCTCTGAGCAGCTGTATAAGGCACTGGAAACCTACACCATGTCCTTCTTCTTCAACACAGGCCTTGAGAACCTGCAGACCATGGATGCCTCCAAGGGCAACACCAATTCCGTTGTCCTGAGCAACGTCAACTTCCGTAAGGCATTCAGCCTTGCCGTCGACCGTGACGAGTGGGTCACCGCTACCGCCGGTTACTCCCCCACCTTCGGCCTGATGAACACAGTTTACTACTACGACTTCTATAACGATCCCAACTCCATGTACCGTTCCTCCGAGCCCGCAATGCAGGCAATCTGCAATCTGTACGGCGTAGAGTACGGCGAGGGCACACCTTACGCAACCCTCTCCGATGCTTACAAGTCCATCAACGGCTACAACCTGACCGAGGCCAAGGAACTGATGGCCACTGCCTGCCAGGAGCTGGTAGACGCGGGCCTCTACACCGCCGGTGAGGATATCGTCATCCGTGTGGCCTACAAGAAGGGCGCTCTGGATTCCTCCGACAATAAGCAGCTGGAGCTGATGAACAAGTACATCAACGCCGCCGCAGAGGGCTCCGGCTTCGGCACCATTACTCTGGAAGGCCTCGGCAACATCAATGACCGCTACAGCGATGTCGCAAACGGCGAGTATGCCATTGGCTACGGCGCATGGGGCGGCGCGGCTCTGTATCCCTTCCGCAACTTCCAGGTCTACTGCGACAACGAGCAGTACTCCATCAACGAGGCTGGCTGCTGGGATCCCGCCGCTGAGGAACTGACTCTCACCGTAAACGGCGAAGAAGTGACCATGTCCTGGACCGAGTGGTCCCGCTCCATGATCGGCACCGGCATGTTTGCGAACGAGAGCCTGGAGACCAAGCTGGAGATCACCGCTGAAATGGAAGAGCTGTACCTGCAGAAGTACTATCGTATCCCGCTGGCAAGCTCCACCTCCTGCTCGCTGCTCTCCTACAAGTGCAGCTACATCACCGAGGATTACAACCTTGCTTACGGCTGGGGCGGCTTCGAGCTGATGTCCTACAACTATACCGATGCTGAGTGGGCTGATTATGTTTCCAGCCAGAACGGCGTTCTGAGCTACGAATAATCGCAGCAGGCACTTATAACCTATTGGCAGGGGGAGTCAATTACTCCCCCTGCTGTGCTCACAGCTCCTGTCGGCAGCCGCCTGCCCGTCTCCCTCTCCGGGAGAGGCTTGCTCGGGGAACTCTGAAAAAATCGCCGAAACGTTTTCGGCGCTTTCATCAGAGCTTCCCACAGTTTCAGAGATCTGCAAAAACCAAAGGGGGTATCCTTGTTGACAAAATATATTTTGAAAAGAATTGGGCTTATGCTGGTGACCTTCGTGATCATTACCCTGATCACCTTCCTGCTCATCCGCGTTCTGCCCAGAGAAATGCCAACCGACAAGGTTCAGAAGGCAGCCATTGAAGCGCGCTGGGACGCGCTGGGCTATAATGAGCCGCTCATGACCCAGTTCTTCATTTACGTGAAAAACATCGTAACCAAGTGGGATTTCGGTACCTCCTGGTATATATCCTATCGCACTCCTGCCGCGAAGGTTCTGAGTGACCGGCTGCTGCCTACGGTTATGATCAATTTCTACTCCATGATTTTCTCTGTGCCCATCGGCATCCTGTTCGGCATCTATGCCGCCATACGGAAGAACAAATGGGATGACTCCCTGATCAGCACGCTGGTTATGGTGTTCATTTCCGTGCCGAGCTATGTATATGCCTTCCTGGTGCAGTACTTCCTCTACTTTAAGCTGGGCTGGCTGCCCCTTACCATGTATTCCCTTGCGGATGCGGGAGGCAGCTACTTCACGGGCAAGATGTTCGTGAGTATGATCCCCGCTATTATCGCCCTCTCCTTCGGCTCCATTGCGGGTTACACCCGTTTCGTCAGAGCGGAGCTGACGGAGGCCCTTACCTCGGAATATATGCTCCTTGCCCGGGCAAAGGGACTGACCCGGGCCCAGGCCACCGCGCGGCACGCCCTGAAGAATGCCTTCGTACCCATTCTGCCCTCCATTCTCTCCGAATTTGTGGGACTGCTGGGCGGCTCCATGATCATCGAGCAGATTTTCTCCGTACCCGGCGTCGGACAGCTGTACATCAAGTCGCTGAACCTGCTGGACTACGATGTGTTTATGATGGACTGCGTGTTCTATACCTTTATCGGCCTCCTTGCCGGTATTGTCATGGACTTAAGCTACGGGTTTATTGACCCGCGCATTCGAATGGGGGAGAAGTAAAATATGGCTGACCAGAATTACAAAAAAATTCCCCCTGAAAAATTCAGGTTCGTCAACACAGGCGAGCGCCTGACGGACGTGAAGTTTGACGATAAGCCCATCGGCTATTTTAAGGATGCCTGGATTCGTTTCCGGAAGAACAAGGCCTCTGTGGCAGCGGCTGTGATCATTCTGCTGATTTTCCTCTTCTCCCTGTGCGCGCCCCTGCTTACCTCCCATGAGAACAGCTTTATGGACGTGGTGTACGCAAAGAAAGGCCCTTATCTGCAGGCAACAAAGGGAATCGGCCTGTGCGACGGCGGCACAAACGGCGACTACTCCGAGGCAGGCCTGATCAAGGCGGTAGCCGTCGGCGTCGGCGCGGAGAACTGGGACGGTACTCCTGTTTCCATTGCCGAGGGCATGGAAAGCGACTACCAGCCCATCATCAAGATCACCAAAACCTTTACCCAGCTGGACGCCAAGAAAAAGGAAAAGACCTATTATTCCGCCCGGACGGATGCCTACCTGAATGTGGGCTTTATGTATAAGAATATCGAGCAGGCGGAGCTTGCAAAGATTCAGGCCTTTGAGGAGGAAACCGGGCTCCATGTTCTCTATCCCCTGATTGAGGATAACGAGTACAATGTGGATTCCTCTGACCCGAACTACTGGTATAAGAGCAAGAAGGGCACCCCCGTCATCACCACAGAGGGGAAGGCGGAGAAGCAGTCCTATTCTCTGGACCTGGTGCTGGAGGACAACTACAAGCGCGACGCCGACGGGAACGTTGTCTACTATGAGTACACCGGCGGCGGCACCTACGAGACTGCCCAGCTGAAGGTGCGGGTGCTCTACTATAATTATTATGTCTACTGCAACGGCTATGAGCCGAACTACGCCTTCGGCACCGACAGCCAGGGCTACGACCTGATGCTCCGCCTCGCCGGGGGCCTGCGGCTGAGCCTGCTGCTTGCCGTGTGTGTTTCCTTTATCAATTTCATCATCGGCACATGCTACGGCGCAATCGAGGGCTTCTACGGCGGCACCACGGACCTGATCATGGAGCGTATTTCCGATATTCTGGGAAATGTACCCTTTATCATTGTGGCGACCCTTTTCCAGATGCACCTTGCGTCAAAGGTCGGGGCGATCCCCTGCCTGATTTTCGCCTATGTTCTGAATGGCTGGATCGGCATTGCCTACCGGGTGCGCACGCAGTTTTACCGCTTTAAAAATCAGGAGTTCGTCCTCGCGGCGAAAACACTGGGCGCCAAGGACAGCCGCCTGATCTGGAAGCATGTCTTCCCCAATTCTCTGGGCACCATCGTAACCAGCACGGCGCTGATCATCCCCGGCGTCATCTTCAACGAGAGCATGCTCAGCTATCTTGGCATTGTCAAGCTGGGCAGCGCCAGCACCACATCCCTCGGTACCCTGCTCTCCGATGCCAGTGCCATCTGGACAAGCTACCCCCATCTGATGCTCCTGCCTGCGCTGTTCATCTCCCTGCTGGAGATTTCCTTTAACCTGTTCGGCAACGGCCTGCGGGATGCCTTCAATCCGTCGCTGCGCAATGTGGAGGGCTGATTATGGATAAAATTCTGGAAGTTAAGAATCTGAAGATTTCCTTCCGCACCCAGGCCGGTACCCTCAAGGCGGTGCGTGATATCTCCTTCGACCTGGAGCGGGGCACCACCCTTGCCATTGTGGGCGAATCCGGCTCCGGCAAATCCGTTACCGCCAAGGCAATGCTCGGCATCCTGGCCGGAAACACCATCATCGAGGGGGGCGAAATTTTCTACGACGGCAAGGATCTGCTGAAGATCAGCGAGGACGATTTCCACCACATCCGGGGCGATAAAATCGCCATGATTTTCCAGGACCCCCTTTCTTCCCTGAACCCCATCGTGAAAATCGGCAAGCAGATCACGGAAGCGACCATGCTGAAGAACAAATCCAACCGCCGGGAGGCCAAGGCGGAATTTAACCATTTGCTGAGCACCCTGAAAAGCAATGTGATTGCCTCCGGCAGAGAAGACGCGGCTGCGGTAAACGCCATGTTCCGCACCTTTGACAAGTTCTGCATTGAGAGCAATCACCTGGAAAATGAATATAACCTTGCCCACGGGAATGTAGAGGATCTGCGGGACTCCGTGGAGGATGTCCTTTTTAAGATCAGCAAGCAGCAGAAGCTGGATGTGAAGCTGCAGCTGCGCGAGTACCGCGGCACACTCAAGAGCATCAATAAAAATTTCCTGTGCAGGGACTTCCACGAGGAGGTCGGCGCGGTTTACGCGGAGCTGGGAAAGACCGCCCGGGCCTATAAGAGCAATTCTGAGGACCTGTCCGCAGTCAGCGCTTCTCTTGAAAAGCTGGCGGCACTGCTGAAGAAGATCGAGTCGCAGACCCGACCGGATTTCTTCAGCATCGGCTACTATAAGCTCTTCTATCCCAATGCGGACCTGAATCAGCCCATCGAGAAGCTGAATGAGGAAGCCGGGAAATACCTGCGGGAAAGCTTCATGGAGAAATTTGAGGAGCTGGCCCGGGCCGGCGTGGAATATTCCTACGAGTCTGCCAAAAAGAACAAGGCGGCGCTGCTGCCCGCACTGCGGGAGGCCCGGGTGTACTACGCAGGCACCTTTGAGAAGGCAGATGCCCTGAAGCGCTGCAGCGAGCTGTCCGCCCTGGTGGAGGGCTCCATTGACCATCTGGAATTCATCAAGGACTCCAGCGCCTATACCTTCCGCTCTGCTCTGACCGGTGCAATCAACCGGTATTTCTCCTGCATGAAGAACAACCCGAAGGAGGAGGCCCGCTTTGCCCGCCAGTCCCGCAGGCGTGACCGCCTGATTGCGAGAGGCAAGACGGTCACATGGAAGGTCGTGCCGAAGGTGGTCTATTCCCCGGAGGAGCTGAAGGGGAATATTCTGAAGGTCATCGACCGCCTGACGGAGCACTATGAGGCGGTTCTGCAGCAGAGCGTGGATATTCCCGACCGCACGGATAAGCTGATTGCTCATTTCAGGGAGCAGGCTTCCCTTGCGGTGTACCGGGTTACGAAGGCCATGGCAAAGGAAATGGCCATCAAGCTGATGGACGAGGTGGGCATTCATGAGCCCCGCCTGCGCTATAACCAGTATCCCTTTGAGTTCTCCGGCGGCATGCGCCAGAGAATCGTCATCGCCATTGCCTTGGCAGCAAATCCGGATATCCTGATCTGCGATGAGCCGACCACCGCCCTGGATGTGACCATTCAGGCGCAGATCCTGGAGCTGATCAACAAGCTGAAGAAGGAGCGCAACCTCTCCATCCTGTTCATCACCCATGACCTTGGCGTTGTCGCGAATATGGCGGACAACATCGCCGTCATGTACGCAGGCAAAATTGTGGAGTTCGGCACGGCGGACGAGATTTTCTACGATCCGCGCCACCCCTACACCTGGGCACTGCTGTCCTCCATGCCGGATCTGGATACCAAGGAAAAGCTGGATGCCATCCCCGGCACGCCGCCGAATATGATCTATCCGCCCCAGGGCGATGCCTTCGCGGCGCGCAACAAGTACGCCATGCAGATCGACTTTGAGGAGCATCCCCCCTTCTTCTACGTATCCGACACCCATGCCGCCGCCACGTGGCTTCTGCATCCCGATGCGCCCAAGGTGGAGATACCCAAGGCGATTACGGATCGCATTGCACGGATGAATGCCAAGCGAACGGGAGGACAGAAAAATGCCTAACATGGATGAACCCTTGCTGCGGGTGGAGCACCTGTGCCAGTACTTTGGCTCTACAAAGGCTGTAGACGATGTGAGCTTCGACATCAAAAAGGGCGAAGTATTCGGCCTCGTTGGTGAGTCCGGCTGCGGAAAGACCACGACCGGCCGCTCCATTATCAAAATTTACGACATTACCTCCGGCAGTATTTATTTCAAGGGGCAGCGCATCTGCGCGGGCACAGCCTCCTACCGGGAGGCCATCGAAAAGGCCCGGGCCGACACTGCCGCTCAGATAAAGGCCCTGCAGGCGGACTCCGGGAAGAACCCCGCCCATAAGCAGGAAAATGACGCAAAGATCGCCAGCGCGAAGGAAGCCCTGGAGCGCTGCATTTCCGAGAACAAAAAGCAGATCGCGGCGGCGAAATTTGACCGGAAGCATTCCGAGCAGGAATATACCCGCACTCTCACCGCGAAGGTTCACGCCCAGTACGATGAGTCGATGAAGAATGCCTCCGGGGCGCAGCTGGAGGAGCTGAAGAAAAAATACCGCCATGACCTGAACGTTGCGAAGAACACAAAGCTCATTACCCAGATCCAGATGATTTTCCAGGATCCCATCGCCTCCCTTGACCCGCGCATGACCGTAAAGGAAATCATCGCCGAGGGCCTTGTGATCCGGGGTGTCAAGGATCAGAAATACATCGAAGAAAAGGTGTATGAGATGCTGGAGCTGGTGGGCCTGGTGCGTGAGCACGCCGGACGGTATCCCCACGAATTTTCCGGCGGCCAGCGGCAGAGAATCGGCATTGCCCGGGCCATTGTCATGAACCCGGAGCTGCTGATTGCGGATGAGCCGGTTTCCGCACTGGATGTTTCCATTCAGGCCCAGGTGATCAACCTGCTCAATGAGCTGCGGGAGCGGCTTGGGCTTACCATTCTCTTCATCGCCCATGACCTGAGCGTCGTGAAGTACTTCTCCAACCGCATCGGCGTCATGTATTTCGGAAAGATGGTGGAGCTGGCACAGACGGATGAGCTGTTTGCCCACCCCATGCACCCCTACACCCGGGCCCTGCTCTCCGCAATCCCGCTGCCGGACCCCCGCAGTGAGAAGGAGCGGGTGAGGATCATCTATGACCCGCTCCGGGACCACGATTACAGCAAGGAGCAGCCAAGCCTGCGGGAGGTCCTGCCCGGTCACTTCGTCTATTGCAGCGACTCTGAGGAGCAGCGCTTTAAAGAGGAGTACGGACTTTGAGCGAAGAGGAACGCAGGGCAAAGCGGATTACCACAGCCATCGGCTATGCTGTCAGCCTCGGCATTGGCATCGGGCTCGTGCTCCTGGTGGCCAATAATTACGGCTACAGCGAGGCCCAGAC
The DNA here is from genome assembly GCA_963641615.1 of bacterium. Classification (GTDB taxonomy): domain Bacteria; phylum Bacillota; class Clostridia; order Oscillospirales; family Oscillospiraceae; genus Faecousia. The sequence continues at coordinate 11,420 of CAVIFH010000013.1, forward strand.
GAAGGCGGAGCGGGTGCGCATTCTGTGCGACGCGTTCACCATCCCAGGCGTGTGCCTGATGCTGTGCGCGGCTCTGGTTGCCGTGTACAATCAGGGAGTGTTTACCGGCGTGACCTACGGCTTGCGCCGCATGAAGGATATTTTCCTTCCCTTCCTGAAAACCGAGTACATCAAATACCCGGAGTATAAGAAGAAAAAGGAAGCAAAGAAAATAAAAAATTATTCCTTTCTCTTCTTCAGCGGCCTGCTGCTTACCATCCCGGCCGTTGCCCTTATGATCTATTTCTATCAGATACGATAAAACAGCAAAATCCCCGGCGGGATTTCATGCATGTCTCTGCATGGATTCCAGCCGGGGAAGTATTTTTTCTTGTGCTGCCTTATTTCACGAGAAGCTCTGCAATCTGAATGGCGTTGGTGGCAGCGCCCTTGCGGACCTGGTCGCCGCAGCACCACAGGCACAGCCCGTTCGGGTCGGTCAGATCCGGGCGAATGCGCCCGACGAACACGATGTCCTGATCGCTGGTGTCCAGAGGCATGGGGTACTGCTTGTTGGCAAGGTCATCCACAAGGCGGCAGCCGGGGGCGGCGGCAATGGCCTCCTGGGCCTGCTGCACGGTCACCTGCTGATCGAAGTGCAGGCTTACGGAGATGGAGTGGCTGCGTACCACCGGCACCCGCACGCAGGTGCAGCTGACCTTCAGCTCCGGCAGGTGCATGATCTTGCGCCCCTCGTTCTGCATCTTCATTTCTTCGCTTGTGTAGCCCATATACTGCTCTCCGCCGATCTGCGGAATCAGATTGTAGGCAATCTGGTGGGAGAAGACCTTCGGCTCGTATTTTTCACCCTTGGAGAGGGCCTCTACCTCGTTCATCAGCTCGATGGGGCCGCCTGCGCCTGCGCCGGATACCGCCTGATAGGTGGATGCGGTCATGGTGCGGATGGGGGAGATGGCGTTGAGAGCGTTGACAGCGGTGACGGTGATGATGGTGGAGCAGTTGGGGTTGGAGATAATGCCGTGGTGCAGCTTTACATCCTCCGGATTGATTTCCGGAACCACCAGCGGCACATCATTGCACAGGCGGAAGGCGGAGGAGTTATCCACGAATACGGCGCCGGACTTTACAATGGCCGGTGCAAACTGCTTGGCAATGTCATTCTCCGCGGCACCCAGCACGATGTCCACGCCTTCAAAGGCATCATTTGTTGCTTCCTGAATGGTGACGTCCTCACCCCGGAATTTGAGTGTTTTTCCCGCAGAGCGGGCAGATGCCAGCGGGATCAGCTTCCCCACGGGGAAGCTGCGCTCTGCCAGAATTTTAATCATTTCCTGCCCAACGGCGCCGGTGGCGCCCAGAACGGCAACGGTATACTGTTTCATTTTATTTTCCTCCCTGCATTGCAGCGTTATTTTACGAAGCTGTCGTACAGCACGCGAATGGCGGTTTTGAAATCCTTGTTGTCCACGCCAAAGATGATGTTCAGCTCATCCGGGCCCTGGTTGATCATGCGGATGTTGACCCCCGCTTCGCCCAGAGTGGCGAAAATCTTGCCGGAAATACCGGGGCGGAAAGCCATTTTCCGTCCGACGGCGGCAACAACGGCGATCTGATCGTGCACGGTCAGAGTGTCGGGGCTCACTTCCTTCTGGATGTCTGCCATGATGGTGTAAAGGCTCTGGGAAATGGCGTCGGTGGGCATTACCACGGACACGTTGTCAATGCCGTTCGGCACATAGTCAATGGAAATGTTGTGCCGCTCAAAGATGGACAGCACCCTGCGCAGATATCCGACCTCTCCGGAGAGCCCGCGCTTCGACATGGAGATAATGGTGAAATCCTTTTTCCCGGTAATGCCGGTGATGAAACGCTCCGGGTCGGTATCGGTGTCGAAGGACTCCTTGATCAGCGTGCCCGGATCCCCCGGGGCGTTGGTGTTGCGGATGTTCAGGGGAATGTTCTTTTCCCGCACCGGGAAGATGGTTCCCTCGTGCAGCACCTGGGCGCCGGAGTAGCTCAGCTCCCGGAGCTCATCGTAGGTAACCTCCGGAATGGTTGCGGGGTTGTCCACAATGCGGGGATCCGCCATCAGAATACCGGATACATCCGTCCAGTTTTCGTATACGTCGGCGTCCAGAGCGGCAGCCGCAAGAGCTCCTGTGATGTCCGAGCCGCCCCGGGAGAAGGTGCGGATTTTCCCGTCAGGCATGCGGCCGTAGAAACCGGGGATTACCATGCCGAAGCCCTTGTCTTTTTCCTTCAGGAGCTCATAGGTAGCGTTCTGGTCGACGGTGCCGTCGTATTTGAAGCGAACCCAGTCCGCCGCATCCACGAAGGCAAAGCCCAGATATGCCGCCATCAGGCGGGCGGAGAAATATTCGCCCCGGCTGGCAAGCTCGTCCTGAGTAACCATTTTGCGGTCAAGGCCGTTTTTCAGTGCGGCAAATTCCGACTCCAGATCCAGCTGAATTCCCAGATCATCCCGAATTTCGAGATAGCGGGAACGGATCATTTCGAAAATATTGGAGCAGTCCACGCCATACTGTGTGTGGGCATGGCACAGGTACAGCAGGTCGGTGATTTTATGGTCATTGCTGTCGCGCTTTCCCGCGGCGGACACGATGACGACGCGGCGCTCCGGATCGGCTAAAAGAATATCACGTACCTTGCGGTACTGGTTGGCGTCCGCCATGGAGCTTCCGCCGAATTTTACGACTTTCATAGATGGCTTCCTCTTTCTTTTTCCTGCACAGCGGCCAGAAGCGCTGCAGGATTAATCTGCCGCTGCGATGAACGCATCCGGATTTTCCTTCAGCCAGCGGTGCATTTCACTCACCGGTACGGGCTCGGTAATGACGCCTGCGCCCCAGTCTTCCTTGACGCTGCCGAAGGCACCGCCCCGGACATAGTAGCTGTGGGCATCCTGATTGTCTGCCGCCTGGGGCTTGCCGTAGGGAGCATAGAAGCTCTTCCCGGAGAGCACATCCACCAGGTCCTGCACTACATTGTATGCGGTGGGGTAGCGTCCGGCTCCCTGACCGTAGAAGCTCATGCGCTCGGAGGTTTCGCCGATGAAGGTGATCAGGTTGTAGTTCAGAGGCACGGCGCCCTCCGGACTTCCGGCGTCTACCAGCGTCGGCTGTACATAGGCGCTGATGCCGCCTTCCTTCATTTCTCCTGTGGAAATCAGCTTGCACACCTTGCCGTGGGCCTTGAAGCACTCCACATCGGCGGCGGTAATATTGCGGATACCCGCGACAGGCACGGTGGAGGAATCCAGGGAGACGCCGAAGGCAATGTTGGAGGAGAGAATCAGCTTATGCCAGGTGTCGATGCCGTCTACGTCGGTGGAGGGGTTCGCCTCGGCATAGCCCAGCTTCTGCGCCTGCTTCAGCGCCTCGTCATATCCCATGCCGAAGCGGGTCATGTTGTCAAGAATGTAGTTGCAGGTGCCGTTCATGATGCCGCCGACTTTCTTGAGCTTCTGGACTCTGCGGGCCCGCTCCAGCTCGGAAAGCCAGCCGATGCCGCCGCCTACAGCTGCGGTGCACCGCAGGGAAACGCCCTTTGATACCGCCAGGGGGATCAGCTCATCATAAAAGGTGCACATCATTGCCTTGTTGGAGGAGACGACGTTTTTGCCTGCCTTCAGGGCGGCGCTGACAAAGTCATAGCTGGGGTGCAGTCCGCCCATGGCCTCTACCACGGTGTCAATTTCCGGATCCTCCGCAATGGAAGAGAAATCCTTCACCGCCTGGGCGTCCTCCAGATGAATATCCTCCAGGCACAGCACCTTGGATACGTGCATATCCGGCCGCTTCTGGACGATTTCGTACACGCCCCGGCCAACCACGCCGAAGCCGCAAAGTCCGATTTTCATATTCATTCCTCCGTTATTCAATATGCACGCGAAAAAGCTGCATTTAAGCTCTGTTTTCTGTATGCGAAACAAAAACAAATATGCGCCGCAAATGATACTTGAAATTTAGTTCAGTTCAGTATATCATATACGAAATTGGATTTCAACCGCAACAAAAAGTAAATGATTTCGTAGAAATAATGCCTGCTTTTGTGCATATTATCGGAATATAAGGAGGAAATTATGCTTTATTACTCCACACGCGGAACTGCTGCGCCGGTCGACAGCGCACAGGCGGTTCTGGAGGGCCTCGCCCCTGACGGCGGACTGTATATGCCTGAAAAAATACCCACACTGGACTGGGTAAATATTCTGAAAGGAACCAGTCAGGAAATTTCCTGCGCCATTCTCTCCGCGCTCCTGCCGGATATCCCCAATATGCGTCAGCTGGTGGCGAATGCCTATACCGGGAAATTCGAAACGGAGGATATCACCCCTACCGCCGCTGTGGGGGATGTGCATGTGCTGGAGCTGTTCCGGGGACCGACGTCCGCCTTTAAGGATGTGGCGCTGTCCATGCTGCCCCAGCTGCTTACCGCGGCCAAGCAGGAAAAGGGCGTAAATGAGGACATCCTGATCCTCACGGCAACCTCCGGCGACACCGGAAAGGCCGCCTTGGTGGGCTTCCGGGATGTACCCGGCGTAAAAATCTGCGTCTTTTATCCGGATGGCGGCGTCAGCCAGGTGCAGCGCGCCCAGATGGTTACCCAGGAGGGAAATAATGTATATGTATGCGC
>CAVIFH010000014.1:0-15430 GCA_963641615.1 bacterium
CCCATGGGCTTGCAGTATTCCGTTACGGCGATCGGCAGTCTGATCATTCAGGCAACCATGAACGGCTTCGGATCTATTGCCGTAGCAGGTGCAACGGCGGCCAACCGGATCAACGGATTTCTCGCCTGCCCGATTGAGGCGCTGGGAGCATCCATGGCACCGTACACTGCTCAGAACCTGGGGGCCGGAAAGCTTGACCGCATCACAAAGGGCGTGCTGGATGCATCCATATGCGGTTTTATATGCGCAGGGGTGCTGTACGGCATTGTGCTGCTGTTTGGCGAGCAGCTGGTCAGCATCTTTCTTGATGAACAAAACCCGGAGGTTCTCGCATATGCCATGGAATTTTTGCACATTGTATGCGCAGGATACTGCCTGCTGACGCTTGTGAACGTCGTGCGGTTCAGCATTCAGGGCATGGGATTTTCGGTTTTCGCAATTCTCTCCGGCGTAATGGAAATGATTGCCCGCACCGTTGCAGGACTGGTAATCGCGCCGCGCATTGGGTTTGCCGCCGTGGCACTGGGACATCCGCTGGCCTGGCTGGCCGCTGACTGTTTCCTGATCCCAGCATTTCTGCTGTGTCGAAAAAAAGTTGCAAAAGAGCAGCATTTTGAAAGCAAATAACCCCCTGCCGTGACAATGGATATCCGCATTCCCATAGGGGAACGTGTAACATCCATCCGCTATCATGGTGATGAGCTTTCGGATACGCTTTCTCTGAAGCTGTGCATGAATAATTACCGTGCCTCCGGCACCGGCGGCTATGAATGCTTCCGCAGCTGTGAAAAGATTTCAGAGCTCCCTACGGAAATTTCCGAACTGATTATGGATTATGTCCTTGCACACAGTGAGCTGACCATAGATGATACGAAATGGCTGACGGTGCTCTATTGATCAAGGAGGAGAAAATGGATATTTTAATTACAAATGATGACGGAATCGATGCACCCGGCATTTCCGTACTGGCCAAAGCCGCTGCATTCTTTGGGAAAGTTACAGTTGTCGCACCAGCGCACCAACAAAGTGCCATGTCCCACCGTATCACACTGTCAAGGCCCATGGAGCTGGAATCCCGTGAGATCGGCATTCCCGGAATAACTGCCTACGCTCTGGACGGAGCTCCGGCTGACTGCATAAAGGCCGCACTGGATGCCATTCTGCCGAAAAGGCCGGATGTTGTTCTCTCCGGGATCAACCATGGCTACAATGTCGGCTATGACATTGCCTACTCCGGCACAGTCGGCGCGGCTATGGAAGCACTCATGCGCGGTATTCCCGCAATTGCACTGTCCCGAAACGACCTGGGCGGATTCGAGGTTGTGGAACAATACCTGCACGAAATTCTGGAGGAACTGCTGTCTGCTCCGCTGCAATCCGGTGAAATCTGGAATGTGAACATTCCCTCCGGTGAATGCCGCGGCATCTTGCGGGACCGCACTGTCGCCCCAGAAGGCCACTACAGCGGCCGCCTGTTCATATGCACTCAGGATGGGAAAACACTTGTCAAATACCCTTACATGGAGCCGGTTGCCCGGACAGATTGCACCGCAGACGACAAATCTGACCTGTATGCGGTGCTGAACGGATATATTTCCATTGGAAAAGTCCGCTGCCAGGTGCTGTAAAAATTTCCATATATAACGAAGACCTCCCGATTTTTTTCGGGAGGCTCTGTTTTTATGCGTATTAGCCGTTCTGGTTCGGCTCTTTATATTCCTTTGCCGCTTCCAGGGTCTGCTCGCTGGGGGTTCGCTCCGGCTGCTCACGGATATTCCCGTTAATATAAGCCTCTTCGCTTCCGATTTCGCCGCTTGTCGCAACATTTATCTTGAGGTAACCGGAAAGAGCTGCCGATTCTTTTGAAAGGAGCTCATCGGTCTCGTTATCATACCGGCAATAGTAGCTTCGGGCATAGCCATCGCTGGAGCTGCCAAACGCCATACGGACGTAATAGTCCCTTGTTTCGACACCCATGATCCAGACATAGACAAATTCATCATCTGTCTCAGCTACAATCTTGACAGGATAATCTGTGGAGTTCTTTATCTTTAAATCCGGGCTTCCCCAGCTGACCGTCGCATCCAATCCGACAGGCATATAGTTTGCCGGGTAGCCATGATTCACGCGCTCCACCGTTTCCAGCTCTGCATACAGCGAGCTGAGATACAGCGTGGAAGAAACCTGGCAAATGCCGCCGCCCAAAGAGTCTACCAGCTCCGTCCCGGAATATGCAGGAGCCTCCTGATAGCCCGCTTCTTTTGTCCGCTGCCCCAGCGTGGCATTATAAGAAATCGTCTCTCCCGGCTGAAGGACCACGCCGTTGAGGGACGCGCACGCCAGCTTTAAATTGGTATTGCGCTTTTCATTGGTACTGTGGGGTGTCTGCGCAAAGCCCAGAACATCCTGGAAGTATACCTCCTGCCCCATGATCTCCGGCTCAATTGCCTCCAGCTGGATAGATACCGTCTCACCCGGCAAAGCTTCTTTCAAAAGTGCATCCAGCTCATCCTCATCGCACCCCATGCCGTAGGATGCGGGAATTGCGGTCTTCGCCTGCGTATCCACCTTCGCGTCAACAGGAGCTATCGATATCTCCTGCAGAATTTCAGCTGCATTTGCTTCAACAGAGCCAAGTGCTGTGAGTACGCCGGTCAGATCAACTTCATATTGTCCCCTTGAAAGGCCGTCGAATACCGCATCATAAGCAGCAGAAACATCCATCTCATAATTAGGTGTACCCAGTGTAACGGAAAGCACCGGAAACGCAGCGTCTGCGGTGTAAGCTTCCTCCGACAATTCCGGGATATCCCCCACAAGCACAGCGGATGTTTCCTTCGCGCTGTGCTCCAGCTGCTGCGCAATTTGCTCCAACGTGCTGTATAGTGCAGCATCGTCAAGGCTCAGATAAGGCGCCAGCGAAATATCCTGCACCTCTTCCCCCTGCACATCCAGCGCATCCTGAAGCAGTCCGCGATAATTCAGCTCAATGCTCAGTTCCGATTGATCCAGCCGGATTTTCTGCTCAGGCAGCAGCAGCACAATCTCATGACTTTCAGGGTCAAATGCATGCTGCAATGCGGATGCGGCCTCCTTTTTTGTCATTCCGCCCACAGAAAGGCCGGAAACCGAAACACCGTCTGAAATTTTTTTTGCGCTTTTTACCCACAGCAAACTGCCCCCGACAATTCCCACTGCCAGCAAAAGGAGCGCCGCTGCACAGGCAGCATATTTTCCTTTTTTGATAGGAATCTCCCCTCTCAACGCATTATTTTACCTTTTTAAAATCCGAATATGCTCTTCGCCGAATTCTTTCGTCTGACCATCGTCCAGATACTGCTCATATTGCAAGCCGCTGCCCAGAAGTGTCACCTGCTGCATATCCACCTGTTCGGCAGTCTGTGCCGCCTCCGCAACGGGAATCAGACAATCCTTGCGGATAAAAAACAGAACCTGATTTGGCTTCACATGAACCTCATGGACTCCCTGCGGCAGAACCGACGTATGAAATGAGCCGTTATAACTGACCACTGTCATTTCCTCCGGCAGATAAACTGTACGGCTCTTTTTTCCTTTTTCCAGCACCGGCGCAATCATTACACTGTCGCCTACCAGGAGCTGATCTTCAATTTTGGAAGCATTTTCATCCTCCGGGAAATCAAAGGCAAGCGGGCGGAAATAAAGCTTATTTCGCACTGCTGCCTTCATATACTCGGAATAAAGATACGGAAGCAGACGATAGCGCAGGCTCACAATTGTGCGAAAATCTTTCTTGCGGAAATACCGATAGCACTCCTGATGCCGGGTACCCTTTGCCGTATGGTCACGCATCAGCGGTGTAAATACGCCAAACGCCAGCCAGCGAAGCAGCAGCTCACGTGAGCAGTTTCCGCAGAAGCCGCCGATATCCGAACCGACATACAAAAATCCGCACATATTCAGGGAAGGCATCTGATGCACAGCCATGCGGAGATTGTCCCAGCTGGATGTATTGTCTCCCGTCCAGATGCCGCCGTAACGATGGGCACCGATATAACTGGACCGTGAAAACAGCAGATATCGCTTATCCATGCTCTTTTCCAGCTGCTCACCTGCACTGCGGGTCATAAGATATCCGTAGGCATTATGCACATCATGATGGACCACAAGCTTCCCGTTGATATTGTGGTAAAAGTTCTTATAATCCACCAGATTGACATTTTTCTGATAAATATCGTCGCTGCCGGGGATATAGTCCTTTCTGGCCTTTTTGGATGTATACTCGCTGTAGAATATGGAAGGCTCATTCATGTCGTTCCAGAAGCCTTCGATGCCCTTGTCTGTCAGAGTACTGTACTGTTTCCCGAACCACTCCCGAGCGGCTTCCTGAAAGAAATCCGGGAAATGCGTCATCCCCGGCCACACAGCAGCGCGGAAATTTCCGCCCTCTTTATTCTTACAGAAGAAGTTCCCGGCTACGCCCTCCTCATACACCGGGTTCCCCGGCTCTACTTTCACGCCTGCGTCAATAATCGGCACAAGGCGCACGCCGCGTTCCTTCATTTCCTTGCAAAACTCTGAAAAATCCGAAAAGTTTTGCGGATGAAATGTAAAGTCGATAAATCGGTCCATGTAGTCGATGTCCATGCAAATATAGTCCAGCGGGATTTTATGCTTCCGGTATCCGTCGGCAACCGCACGGAAATCCGCCTTTGTTTTATAACCCCACCGGCTTTGTCCAAAGCCGAAGGCCCAAAGAGGCGGAATATAGCTGCGGCCGATGATTTTCAGGAACTGCTCTGCAACATTCTTGGCACTTTCTCCGCAAATGCTGTAAACAGTAAGGTTCGCGCTGTCGCAGCGGACGGATATGATGCCACTCCCTTCATAGTCGATGTCAAATACGACCCGTGCCGGGGTATCGAAGAAAAAGCCCCAGTGCTCCTGACCGCTGACAATGATAAAATTATGGGAGCCGTACAGGGAAAGTGTATCCGGAAGATGATGCGTGTTATCTGAATTGTAGTTTACAATCCGGCTTCCCCGCTTGTTAATGCCGCGGGTTGTCTCTCCGAGTCCGTAAACAATATCGCTTTCTTGAAGCGTTCTTGTAAATTCCAGCCCGCTCCCGAATGCAGCCGCATTCAGGCCCTCGGCTTTTGCCCCAACGGGAACATCCTGCACCACGGCATCCAACTGGTAGGGGCATCCGGAAACCCATTTTGTAATCATGGCAGTAATCCCTTTCTTTGCATTATGGCTGCGCCGAGAAAGCAGCAGCTTACCGGCACAGTTTCGTTGCAGATCTTCATTTGAGCTTCTTCTCAAATGTGTGTGACAGTTTAACACAGTTTTTGGCCTGATTCAAGCATTCCTTTGTAAAATTTGAGGCTGCACAGCATAATAAAGCAAGTACTGCCTTAAGAATGCAGCGGCTTATTAAAAGCGGAAGCCCCCGAAACAGACGGCTCCCGCTTTGATCCACATAAATGATTTTACATTTTTTCCGGTGCTGAGAATCCGAGGATCTCAATGCACTGCTCCAGAATTCGTTTTGCAAGCCCGATCAGGGAAATGTAGCCTGCTTTGCGTTCCTCATCCTGCTCCGACAGGATACGCGTCTCATGATAAAATTTATTCACGCATCCGGAGAGCTCATAGATATATGCGCAAATCAGGTTTGGAGAAGATGTCCTGAGAGCGCTTTCCAGTGTTGGATTGAGCTTGGTTGCGGAAAGCATCAGTTCCTTCGCGTATTCATTTGCGGGCGGCTGAATGGGAAGATTCACCCACGCGCCATAGCGGGAAAGAATACTCTTAATACGCACAATGGTATAGAGAATATACGGCCCGGTATTTCCCTCGAATGCCGCGAAGCGCTCCATGTCAAAATTATAATCCTTTGTCGGCTGATTGCTTAAATCTCCGTACTTAAGGGCAGCCATGGCAATTTTTGACGTTGTCGCCTCCACCTGGTCATCCTCAACAATTTTGTTTTCTACAACCTTGGTGCGTACAAAATCCGTCATATCGGCAATCAGCTGCTCCAGCCGCAGCACGCCGCCGTCACGTGTCTTAAAGGGCTTTCCGTCCTTCCCGTTCATCGTTCCAAAGCCGACATGCTCCAATTCTGTTTCAGGCTTTACAATGCCTGCCTTTCTGGCCGCACGGAAAACCTGCTCAAAATGCAGATTCTGGCGTTTGTCAGTCACATACAGCACCTTATCCGGATTCCAGTCCTGCATGCGCTGCACCAGTGTTGCAAGATCGGTTGTTGCGTAGATAGAGGAGCCGTCAGACTTGACCAGAATGCACGGCGGAATTTCCTTTTTATCGCCTTCCTCGGCAACCGGAATTACCCATGCGCCGTCCGACTGCACCGCAATGCCGCGCTGCTTCATATCCGCAACCATCGCGGGGATGTAAGGATCGGCGTCACTTTCGCCCAGCCATTTCTCAAAATGGACATCCAGATTGTCATAGTTGCGCTTCAGATCCGCCACGGACACATTCATGATGTGCTTCCACAGTGCGCGGTAGCCGCGCCGGCCCTGCTGCAGCTCCAGCGTTGCCTGATGCGCCTTGCGTGAAAATTCCGGGTCCGCCTTCTTGGCGGAGGCAGTCGGATAAATTTCTTCCAGATCACTTACGGTAAAGGGGGCCTCCGCAGGGTATTCTCCCTGAAAATTCGCATCAAAGTACGGAAGCTCCGGCTCGCGCTCCTGAAGCTCCGCAATAATCAGCCCGATCTGCAGGCCCCAGTCACCCAAATGTACATCGCCGATGGCATTGTAGCCCATGTAGCGATACAGGCGCTTGAGTGTCTCACCGATAATTGCGGGACGCAAATGTCCGATGTGCAGCGGCTTTGCCACATTGGCACCGCCGTAATCCACAACAATGGTTTTTCCAAGACCGATTTTCTCTGTGCCGAAATCCGGCTGTGTACGCATCTGCTCTAAATAGTTCGCAAGGAATGTGCCGGAAAGCTTCAGATTGATAAATCCGGGCGTAACCGCCTCACACATATCATAGTCCGACTTATCCAGTTTTGCCGCAACATTCTGCGCAATCTGAATGGGTGCACAGTGGTACGCCTTTGCGGCAGAAAGGGCACCATTGCATTGATATTCACACAAATCCGGCCGATTGGAAACCGTCACACGGCCGTAAGAAGGATCGTAACCCGCCGATTCAAATGCTGCCTGCATTTTCGCGGTGATAATATCCAGAATTTTTTCCATAAGTACTCCCTACCCATTCTGTGCGGCCCTGCGCTCTGCCATCCACGCAAGGTAATCATCATAGGTTCCGTATTTGTCAATAATTGTACCATCCGGCTGGAAGGCAATCACGCGATTACAGGTGGATGTCAGCATTTCATGATCGTGAGATGCCAGCAGCACCACACCCTGGAATGCCTCCAGGCCCTTGTTTACCGCCTGAATGGACTCCATATCCAGATGGTTCGTCGGCTGATCCAGCAGCACCACATTTGCTCCGGAAAGCATCATGCGGCTGAGCATGCAGCGCACCTTTTCACCGCCGGAAAGGACATTCACCGGCTTAAACACATCCTCATTGGAGAAGAGCATTCTTCCGAGGAATCCGCGCAGGTAGACATCATCTTTCTTTGCGGAATACTGGCGAAGCCAATCCACCAGTTCCATGTCGTTCCCTTCAAAATACGCGCTGTTATCCTTCGGCAGATAACTGCGTATGGTGGATACTCCCCATTTAACGCTGCCTTCATCAGGCTCCAGCTCTCCCATCAGGATCTTGAAAAGGGCCGTCTGTGCAAGCTCATTTTCACCGACGAAAGCGATCTTATCCGTACGATTCACAGAGAAATATACCTTGTCCAGAAGCTTCACGCCATCGACCGTGACGGATACATCCTTTACCGTAAGCACATCCTTGCCCAGCTCCCGTTCCTGCTGGAACCCGACAAACGGATAGCGGCGGGTTGAGCAGGGCATCTCCTCTACCGTCAGCTTATCAAGGAGCTTTCTGCGGGCCGTAGCCTGCTTTGCCTTGGATTTATTGGCAGAGAAGCGCTGGATAAACAGCTGCAGTTCCTCAATTTTCTCCTGATTCTTCTTATTCTTGTTGCGCAGCATGGCCTGCACCATCTGACTGGACTCATACCAGAAGTCATAGTTGCCTACGTACATCTTGATCTTGCCATAGTCAATATCCACGGTGTGGGTGCACACTGTATTCAGGAAATGACGGTCGTGGCTCACGGCAATTACCATACCCGGAAAATCCAGCAGAAAGTCTTCCAGCCAGTTGATTGCCTCAATATCCAGGTTGTTTGTCGGCTCATCCAGCATTACAATATCCGGATTTCCGAAAAGCGCCTGGGCCAGCAGAATTTTCACCTTCAGTCTGGGGTCAATGCCTGCCATTTTGTCATAGTGCAGCTCCGTACCGATTCCAAGCCCCTGCAGGAGGCGTGAAGCGTCACTTTCCGCTTCCCAGCCGCCGAGCTCCGCGAACTCCGCTTCCAGATCCGCCGCACGCAGACCATCCTCATCGGAAAAATCCGGCTTTTCGTAAATGGCGTCCTTTTCCTTCATTACGTCATAAAGATGCTGATTGCCCATAATCACGGCATCCATAACGGTATACTCATCGTAGGCATTCTGATTCTGCTTCAGTACAGACACACGCTTTGTCGGGTCAATTTCAACAGAGCCATTTGTAGAATCCAGTTCTCCCGTCAAGATCCTGAGAAATGTAGATTTTCCGGCACCGTTCGCACCAATAATGCCGTAGCAGTTTCCCGGCAAAAACTGCAGGTCCACATGCTGGAACAGCCATTGTCCGCCGAACTGCATTCCCAAATTACTGACAGTTATCATGAAAAGTCTCCTTAAAGTAATCCTATTTTTTCATTGCATCAACGAGATGCTATACACGCACACGCCATGCTATACTAGCATAGATGTGCAAATAAAGAAAGCATTTTTTGCGGCAGTACTGCAGACGCAGAACAAAAATCCGGTAAACGCCGAAAATGATCTGTGGGGTACCTCCCCCGGCATGACACCCATCATGCGGGCAGGGGAAACCAGCCGATGCCCTGCATCACTTCAGTTCCCATTGCTTTACCAATGCCGATTTTTCATAAAGTCTTATATAGCTTTCGTATCGGCTCCGTACAATATCCCCCGCATCTGCCGCAGCCCTTACTGCGCACCCCGGTTCCTTTCGGTGCGTACAGTCCGCAAACTGGCAATGGCCAATATACGCTGAAAAATCCGGGAAGGCAAATTGAAGGTTCTCTTTCAGTATCACGTCCATCTGATCGGTGTCAAAAGAGGAAAAACCCGGTGTATCCATCACAAAAGTCTCCGGATCCAGTTCATAAAGCTCCACATGGCGGGTCGTATGCCGCCCGCGGCCCAGCTTTTCGGAAACATCCCCGGTTGACAAGCAAAGCTCCGGGCACAGGGCATTCAGGATGCTGGTCTTTCCGACGCCTGTATTTCCCGTAAAGGCCGAGAGCTTCTGCCTGAGAAAAGCACGCAGTTCCTGCAGCCCGCTTCCTGTGACAGCGCTGACCGCAAACACCGGGAACCCCGCCTTTCTGTAACTTTCCAGCAGGTTCTCCGCCGGGTCCAGATCGCACTTGTTAACGCAAACCGCGCATGGTACATTTTGATTTCCCGCAATGGCCGTCACCCGATCAAGCAGGAACGGATCCGTTACCGGATTGGCATTGGATGCAAAAAGCACAAGCACATCCACATTGGCAACTGCAGGCCGAACGAAGAAGTTTTTCCTAGGCAAAATTGCCTCTATCATTCCCTTGCCGTGCTCCACTGTTATCTCTGCCAGATCCCCTGTCAGCGGTGTAACATGCTGCTGGCGGAGGATTCCCCGTCCGCGGCAGGTAATAACCTCATCCGGAGTCCGCACCTCATAAAAGCCGCTGAGAGAGCGAATGATTCGTCCGGTTTGTGTCTTGACCATTTAGAAAACCACTTCCATCGACTGGTAATACTCCCCGTTGATATACAGATCATATTCCTGCTTTCCGGAGCCTGTAAGCGATACGGTAAACGTATCACTGCCCGGCTGTATCACCGTGCTTGCGATCTGCTGATCCGCATGCCCCTTCAGGCAAATAATCAGTGTATATGCCTCCTGCCGGATCGGCAGCGCAAACTTTACCGTTCTCGTCTGTTCCCCCGCGTCATCCGCCTGTTCTGCCTCTGCTGCCGATGTTGAACTGTAGCCGGAAGCATTGGAGACCCCAAGCACAATTCCCTTGCTCAGTGCCACAACGGATTCCGGATCCTCCGACTGGCGAACGACCTGATTGGCCGGCTGCGTGCTGTCCGTCAGATACGTTTCTATATTCTGAAAGCCCTTTGCACCGAGTATCTCCAGCGCTGTATCAATATCCAGCCCCAGTACATCCGGCATCACTGCTGTCGCAATTTCAGGGCCGTCGGAAACCACCAAAATAATTTCCGTGTTCACGTCCAGCGTCTCCCCTGCCGTTTCTGACTGAGAGATTACGCTGCCCTGCACAACCTTATTGTCATAAGCCGTATTGACCGTAACATTCAGAAATCCCAGCTGTTCTAGGACATCCAGTGCCAGATCTTTTTCATAATTGATGACATTGGGCATTTTTGCGGTCACATTACTCGGGCCGCTGCTGACATACAGCCTGACCGTCTGGCCGCTCGTCAATTCTGTACCGGCCTCAGGCTCCGTGCGAATCACGCAGCCCGCCGCATATTCATCACTTGCTTCCTCCCGCACCAAGGTCTTCAGTCCCTGCCCTTGCAGGAAGGAGAGTGCCTGCCCCTGCGTTACGCCGACAAGGTCCTCCATCAGCTTTATATTGGGTTCCGGTCCCATGCTGATCGTAAGATAAATTTCCGTTCCTTTTGCCACCATCACGCCGCCAACCGGCTCCTGATGCATAATCTGTCCTGCAACGTAGATATCATCATACTCCTGCGGCAGCAAACGAATGACGAAGTTGGAATATCTCTCGTCAAAATCCTCGTTGTACATACTGCCCACAAGATCAGGCACCTCGACGCGGTTTTTATCCTGATTCAGGAGGAATCCATTAAATACCGCAACCAGGAAAACAACAATCGCGATAATCGCCACTACACTGCACAGAACAACTGCTACCGTTGCCGTACGGCTGCGCCTGGCGTCTCTCTTTGCCTCTTCCTCTCTGCGTTTCTTGGCACGTGCAAGGGCCTCCCGGCTGCGTCCGGGATTGGCCGTATGTATCGGCTGCTCTTCAAAGCGGTCAGATGTCTGTCTGCGCACCGGCGCAGGCGTCTCTACGCTCTTTACGCCGCCCTTTGACTGCGCGATCTTCTCTGCCGTGTTCTTCGGCTTTGATACAATCGGCGATGTTTTTTTAGCCGGATTCCCCGTCAAGACAGGGTAATTGAATGTCAGTTCCGGATTCTTTCTGAATTCCTCCAGATCCTCAAGCATCTGCGTTGCACTGGAATAGCGATCCTTCGGCTCCAGTGCCATTGCCTTCATGATGATCTGCTCCATCCCCGCCGGGATATTCGGATTGAGGGAGGTAGGCATTGGTGCACCGCCGTTGATATGCTGTATGGCCACCGCCACCGGAGACTGTCCGTCATAGGGTGGTCTTCCTGTCATCATTTCAAACATGACAACACCCAGGGAATAAATGTCCGAACGGCAGTCCGTTGTGCTTCCCTTGGCCTGCTCCGGGGAGATATAATGCACCGACCCCAGTGCTTCCTTTGTCAGGGTATTGCTCTGGTTCATTACCTGGGCAATACCGAAATCCGTCACCTTTACGGAACCGTCCTTGAGCACCATGACATTATGGGGCTTAATATCCCTGTGCACAATGCCGCGGCTGTGGGCGTGCTCCAGCCCTTTGGCAATCTGCGAAGCAAAATGAAGCGTTTCCTTCCAATTCAGGATTCCTTTTGCCTCCATATATTGCTTCAGAGAGATGCCGTCAATCAGCTCCATGACAATGAAATACGCGCTGTCCGATGAAGAAACGTCAAACACCTGAACAATATTGGGATGGCTCAGCATAGCGACAGCCAGTCCCTCCGCGCGAAAACGGCGGCAAAATTCCTCATCGCGGGAAAACTCGTCCTTAAGCACCTTCACCGCGACCAGCCGATTCAGGCGATGGTCACGCGCTTTATACACAACAGCCATTCCGCCGGTGCCGATAACCTCTAAAAGCTCATAGCGGTCGTCCAGCAGCTGTCCAATATATTGATTCATATTTGAAAATAGCCCCTTTCGACTGCACTTAAATGCTTATCAGAATGCAGGTTACATTATCCGGAGACCCGCGGGAAATGGCAATGTCCAACAGTCTCTGGCAGCAGCGCTCTTTATTCACGCCATGTGCGACCTCAAAAAGGATTTCCTGATCATCCAGCAGATTACTCAAACCGTCAGAGCAAAGCAGCAGATAATCACCCTTGCTCATTTCCATGCGGTAAATGTCACAGGATATTGTAAGCTCGGTGCCGACAGCGCGGGTAATCAGATTCTTCCCGGGGTAGGATTTGGCTCTCTCCGGCGTAAGCTCTCCGCGATCCACCATCATCTGCACAATGCTGTGGTCTCTGGTCACCTGTCGGATGCCCTTCTGACTGATTGCGTAGCCGCGGCTGTCTCCGACATTCACAATGCTCACCTTGCGGCCGCGCACCAGTGCCGCCACAAGCGTCGTACCCATACCGCTGAACTCTTCAAACTGCATTGCCTGATCATACACCGTAAAATTTGCAAGCTTTACGGCATTTTTTAAAATCTGGTCTGCCTTGTCCCATTCCATGTTGGGGGTCCATGTGCGCTGAATTTCCTGACTGAATACCTCTACCGCGAGGCTGCTTGCCACATTGCCGGACTTTGCGCCGCCCATTCCGTCGCAAACTGCGCACAAAAGGGTATTGCGGTCCAATTGCCGCATTTCGTAGGCATCCTGATTCATTTTTCGAACGCAGCCCTTATCCGTCAGGCCCCAGCATTGCATATGTATTCACCCCGTCATTTTGGAAATGCTGATTCAATCAGCATCAAATAAAACGAAATTTTGCGGTCATCCCGCATTTTTACTGCGGTGATTCTTTCTGCTTTTTCTCGAATTTCCTCCGCAGCTGCCCGCAGGAAGCATCAATGTCGCTGCCCAAGGTGCGGCGGACCGTCGTCGGAATGCCGCCCTGCTCCAGTGTCTTCTGAAATGCCGCCACAGCTTCCGCACTGCTTGGCTTCAGCGGGCTTTCCTCTACATGATTCAGCGGAATCAGGTTGAAGTGCGCGGGGAGTCCCTTCATGCGCTGCAGCAGCTCTTTCGCGTTTTCTTCAGAGTCATTTACGCCTGCAATCATGGCATATTCAAAGGAAATTCGCCTCGACGTCTCCCGATAATATCTGCGGCAAGCATCCAGCAGTTCCTTCATCGGGTACGCCCGATTTACAGGCATAATTCTGTCACGTATTGCATCATTGGGCGCATGCAGCGAAACTGACAGCGTCAGCTGCAGCTTCCGCTCCGCAAGCGCGTCAATTTTGGGCACCAGACCGCAGGTGGAAAGGCTGATATGCCGCATGGAGATATTCATTCCCTCAGGGCTGTTTACAAGCTCCAGGAAACGCATCACATTGTCGAAATTATCCAGCGGTTCTCCGATTCCCATTAAAACAATATGGGATACCGGCTGTCCGGAATCTACCTGCGTAAACAGAACCTCATCCAGCATCTCGCATGGCTCCAGCTTCCGCACCAATCCGCCAATCGTAGATGCGCAGAACGCACACCCCATCCGGCATCCCACTTCCGTGGAAATGCACACGGTGTTGCCGTAGTGGTAGCGCATCAGCACCGTTTCCACACAGTTTCCGTCGGGAAGCTGCCACAAATACTTTATCGTACCATCCTTTGCGGACTTCTGACACCGCACTACAGAGGGGGGAAGCAGCGGAAATTCCCTGGCCAAGGTCTCCCGCAATGCTCCCGGGATGTTTTTCATCTCATCATAGGAACGGGCGCCCTTATGCAGCCATGAATAAAGCTGCTTTGCCCGAAATGCAGGCTGCCCCATTTCCGTCAGTACGGACGTCATTTCCGAAAGCGTCATTGATTTCAGGTTCATTGTTTCCTCCGAAGACGGCAGATAAAGAATCCGTCGGTATCATACTGTCCGGGGTAAAGCGTGAGCATCCCCGTTGTATTCGGCGGGAAATTATCCGGAAGCTTCAGCGGTTCTCTTTCAAAATCCCCATGATCCCGCAAAAAGAGCTCAATAACCTGTTCATTTTCCCTCGGAAGCACCGTGCAGGTAGAGTACATCATCACCCCG
Source organism: bacterium (assembly GCA_963641615.1). Taxonomy (GTDB): domain Bacteria; phylum Bacillota; class Clostridia; order Oscillospirales; family Oscillospiraceae; genus Faecousia. The sequence goes on from CAVIFH010000014.1 coordinate 14,340, forward strand.
CCGGGGCGAACGTATTGTGATTGGATATCCAGTATTGCTTTCTGAAGCAGCGGAAGTGCTTCTGTTTCCTGCAGATTTTTGTAGCGTATGTCCGGCTTTTTTCGAATAATTCCCAGCCCTGAGCACGGAACATCCGCAATTACCGCATCAAAATACTGCGCCCATTCTTCTTTTCCTGCGGTCGCATCCCGGCAAAGCACCTGAATGCTCTCAAGGCCCATGCGCTCCGCTCCCGCTGCAATCAGCTTTGTCTTGTGCGGATAGATATCACAGGAAACGACTGTTCCCCTTCCGCCCATGGCAATCGCGGCTGCGAAGCTTTTCCCGCCGGGGGCTGCGCAGCAATCCAAAACTCTCTGCCCCTCCTGCAGCCCGGCACACAGCACACTGAGCCTGGAAGCAGGATCCTGAACATAGAAATCCCCCTGCTGAAACTGCTCCAGCTGCTCCAGATTGCCGACACCCGACAGTGTCAGGCAGTCCTTCATCCATGCATGTCTGCTGCACCCGATTCCCTGCGTCTGCAGGGCTTTTTCCAGGGTTTCCGTGTCCACCTTCAGGGTGTTTACCTGGATTGTCAGCGGCGGGATCGTATTATCCGCAATCAGCATCGGCTCAAGCATTCCCTTTGGAAGCGCCTGCTTTAAAAGCGCAATCAGCGCATCCGGGTGACTGTACTTGTCGGCATAGGAGACGGGCTCTTCCCAGGTCCCCTGTGTCCGTACCGCATGCCGCAAAACGGCATTTACAAGCGCAGGCGCATTTTTTTGCTTTGGACAATATTTCTTTACCAGCCTGACAGATTCATTCACCGCCGCATTGGCCGGAATTTTGTCCATTTCACACAGCTGGTACAGCCCCATATGCAGAATATCCCTCACAACCGGATGCAGTCCGGATATCTTTCCGCTGAGCATCTGTCGGAGATAAAAATCCAGCCGCCCGCGATTCTGAACAATGCCGTAGCACAGCCGTGCGGCAAGTGCGGCATCCCGCGCATCCAATCGCCCTGCCGCAATCTGGCGCTTTAATTCACCATTTGACCATGCTCCGTTTTTGCGGCATGCAATCAGGGTGTTGAGCGCTGTTTC
>CAVIFH010000015.1:0-15118 GCA_963641615.1 bacterium
GCCACATCCTTTTCCGTTATGCCAATTTTAAGCTTTTTCAGCAGCTTATCAAATCCGGCTTCCGCTGCAGCAATTGCACCCTTTGTGGAGGCAATTTCATCTGCGTCCTTGATCATCCGCTGCTCTAGGAAATATTCCTGTTCATAGGCAAGCTTTATGTTTCCAAGTTTCTCCTTCAAAGGGAGATACTCATCCAGAGTCAGACAGCTTTCCATCACAAGGGATGTGATGCCCATTTCACGGATCTTATTGGCCACAGTGCCCAAACGGTCATAAAGATATTCAATAACTTCACAGCCGCTGGTGGTCTGCTGCTGCGCCTGCGTTGTATAGCGGGGATCTGTAATCAGCTTTGCGTCTGATTGTGTGACAATCAGATAACCGTTGCTTCCGGTAAAGCCGCAGTAGTAGCGGCGATTTTCGTAGGAGGTAAAGAGAGCTCCATCCAAATCATGCTCCGCGAGATATGCTCTTACACCACTCAGGCGGGAACTGTATTTTTCTTCTGCATTCATCCAGTGATTTCCTCCTTATTTTTTCTGCTTTGCATCGAATGCATCGCGCAAGCCATCCCCAATGAAATTGATACTCAAAACTGCAAGCAAAATACATGCGCCGGCAGGAACCCACTGCCAGGGCCGTTTTGTCAGTGTCGCCAAATTATTCGCGCTCATCAGCATGTTGCCCCATGATGCGGTTGGCAGCTGCACACCGACGCCAAGGTAAGACAAAGATGCCTCTGTCAAGATAGAGCGGGCCATCTGCATCGTTCCTTCTACGATAATGGGAGCCATTACGTTCGGAATAACATGGGAAAAGATAATTCTGGAGTCTGTTGAACCAAGGGAAACCGCTGCCTGGACGTACTCCATCTCCCGCACGCGCAGAATTTCACCGCGCACAAGGCGGGCGGTTGCTGTCCAGTTGCATAATCCCATGATTACCATGATATTGTAGATGCTGGGCTTTAAAATCGTGGAAATGATAATGATCAGGAACATCACAGGAAAACAGTTTACTACATCCACAATGCGCATGATGACAATATCAAGCCAACCGCCGAAATATCCGGAAATGGCTCCCAGCAGAATACCCACCGCAAGCGAAATGCCTACAGAAACAATACCGACGCTCATGGAGACTCTGGCACCATAGATCAGACGGCTAAATTCATCACGCCCGACGTTGTCTGTGCCGAGCAGCGTGCCGCTTTCTGCGGGAGACATGTCTTTCATGACTTTTCCGTCGGAGGTTTCCAAAATGACATAAGGATCGTTTTGGACAATTAACGGAGCTGCAATGGCAGCGAAAACCATCAGAAAAATTACGCACAGGCCGACAACCGCAAGCTTGTTTTTCTTAAAACGATTCCAGCCATCACTTTTAAAAAAGCTGCTTCGCTTCTTCTTGTATATCATTGCATTTGTCATAACGCACCTCAATAGCGAATCCGCGGATCCACGACGGAGTAAAGAATATCAGCCAAAAGATTTCCCAACAGAACCAATACGGCGGTAAACAGTGTTAATCCCATCAAAACCTGGTAATCACGGTTATTAATAGCGTCTACACCAAGCAGCCCCATCCCGGGCCACCCGAATACCTTCTCGGTAATGTAGGCTCCGCCAAATAAATTTGGTATGGAGGCGCCAAAAATAGTTACAACCGGTATGAGGGAATTTTTAAGAGCATGTCTGTAGACAACGATTTTCTCAGAAAGGCCCTTTGCACGTGCTGTGCGGATATAATCCTGAGACAATGTCTCAATCATGCTGGAGCGAACAAATCGCATGACGGATGCCAAATTGGAAAGTGACATAACCATTGCAGGCATGATCAGGTACTTTGCCTTGTGCAGCACCAGCGCCAAGCCTGTGCCGCGGAAGACCGCAGACCCGAAGCCGGAGGTAGGCAGCCATTTCAGTTTCAGCGCAAAGATATAAATGAGGCCCATGCCAAAGAAAAAGCTTGGAATTGAAATTCCGATAAAGGAGAAAACGGTTAAGCCGTAATCACCCTTGGAGTATTTGTGCGTAGCAGAATAAACACCCAGGGGGACTCCGATAATGTAGCTGATCAGAAAAGAAGTGACGGTGAGCAGCAGCGTAGCCGGGAGACGTTCCAAAATCATGTCCAATACGGCCTGCCCGTTATAGGTGCTGTAGCCAAAGTTGCCCTGCACAAGTTCCTTCAGCCAGTTCCAGTATTGTACGATAATCGGCTTGTTTAACCCAAGCTTCTCCTGCGCACGAAGCAGAGCCTCCGGACTTGAACGCGGACTGAGCATGCCGCCGAGAGGACCTCCCGGCGCCATTTTCATGATAAAGAAAGTGAGGATGGTAATGCCGAAAATAACAGGAATTGCCTGCAGCAGGCGCTTTCTGATGTATCTTTTCATGGGGGGACTCCTTATTTGGCTATTTCCATAACAGCTGGAATAAAGGTGTCAGAGCTGACTGCTTTAAAATCCTTATCGCCAAGCGCGTTCACAAACTGCATGTATTTCCCCATTGTTAAACCATCGCACAGGGGAACTTCTTCAGAATAGTCAAACGCGATGACCTTGTGGGGAAGCTGGCGGACAAGTGCCGCAAAATCGGTGTAGAAATCCTGATAGTGCACGACTTTGTCGTACATTTCAGATTCTTCCACATCCTGGGCATCAATTACGGACGCCATTGCGAGTTTTTCTCCGCTGCTCGTAAAGGCGTAGCCGCTGGAGCCAATGGTATCAACGCCAAAGCACGTCAGCGGAATGGGATCTGCTCCCTCTCCGGTGATAATGACGTATACATCAATATTGAGTTCTTTCATCTTGGCAATCATACTGTCCATAAATTTCACGTTTCGGCTATAGTCTTTTTTCATAACGAAACCTCCTTGGTCATGTTATCTACAGGTGCGGCGGCATCCGGGCAGCCGCAAATTTTGCAAATCAGGTTATCTAGGACCCGGCATCCGAATTGAAAAGATCCTTCTAATATACTTTCGTTGTTCCCATGCACTTTCGGCAGAATAACATCAAAAGAGTCCCCCATGGTCAGCGGTGAAAGACCGTATACCATTGCACTTCCGCCAGCAAAGAAACGTCCATCCGTGCGTCCCAAGGCAAGCATCGGGAGGACCTGACCATGAAATCCAAATTGGCTGCAGAAGGTTTGCACATCCTCTACAAGCTCCTGCAGTCCGGAATTTTCAAAATTACTTTCAAATCCGTCCTCATAGCTCTCTATGCAATAGGATACGCTGCAGTCGGCAAGAACGCGGTCCAGAAAATCAGTTAGTTCTGAAATCCTGGTATAGGGGAGGACTTTAAATTCCAGCATTGCCTCCACAACGGCGGGAATCACATTGCTGCGCTCTCCCAGCTGATATTTGCGCATAGAGATGCTGTTCTGCCCGGCATATCCGAAAATATCAGCCCCTACCGGATTATCCCATGAAGAGCTGCCAACAATTTTTGCCATGGTTTCATAGGTTTTTCTGCTCCCACAGGTGAGCTCTGCTTCATGAGAGAATATGCTCTTGAGTGCCTTAGCCATTTTCAACATGGCCTGATTCTCGCATGGCGCGCTGGCATGGCCGCCCTGCCCCTGTGCTGTAATTTTTACCCTGCATACGGCCTTTTCACCGACGGTGAGCGTCATGTAATTTTTCCCGTTGATGCAGAGCGGGAATCCGCCGCCTTCGTTGATTACTATGGCGTCTTGAAAAAGTGCCGGTTCCGCTTCGCGAACATAGCCCATTCCATAGACGCTGCCCTTCTCCTCGTCAATGGCTGCAAGAAAGTAAACATCTCGGCTGAGATATTCCTCGTGGCCTGCAAGGTGAAGGAAAGCATAAAGCTCCATCGCAGTTAAGTGCTTCGTGTCCAGTGTACCTCTGCCCCAAATTCTGCCATCGTCGGAATCTGCGGAAAAAACACCATGTGACCATTGGGAATCATCTCCGGGGACAACGTCAATGTGGGAAATGAGAAATACAGGAGCTTTTTCAGGGTGCACAGCTGCAATCTTTGCCAGAAGATTCGGGCGACTCGGCTCACGGCAGATTCTGCGGTGGGAAATATGAAATTGATCCAGCAATGTTTCGAGATATGCGCAGGCCTGCTCCTCTCCGGCAGATGCTGTAACGGAGGGGATGCGCAGCAGCGTAAGAAAAACTTTCCGAATTTCCTGCTCGGTAAAAACCATATTACATTCCTTCTGCTGTGCGATAAGGGATCTCGATCAACGAGGTTTGACGCTTACTGATAAGTTCGCACCCGTCGTCGGTGATCAGCACATTGTCTTCAATAATTGCACTGGCTTTTGAACGATCCTGAAGAACTGTTGGTTCCAGTGCATAGATCTCATTTTTACGAATACGCTGTTCGGATGCACGCCTGCCGGGTTTCCCCAGGAGTGTGCCGCCGTCGTGCACTTCCAGCCCAACTTGGTGACCAGTGGAGTGGAAAAATTCAGGATATCCATGCCCCAGGATGGTGGAGCGCCCAACGTGATCTACCTCGCAGCCTTTTACCCCCGGCCTGATCATGGCCATGCATTTTCCAACTGCATCAATCGCTGCGTTTGCAACATCTTGAATTTCCTGAGGCGCGTGCTCTTCACCCGGCTTCAGGAAGTACATTGTTCTGGCAATATCGGATGTATAGCCGTAGTAACGAATGGAAAAATCAATGACCAGTACATCGCCCGGTTCAATCTTATTGATGTCGTTTGGCCCGCGATGAGACATGCCGCCCTTCGGCATTAAAACAAGGGGAGGTTCATTGGGATCCGAATAGCCGGTTGTGACACCGCGTTTTGCACACTCCTCCATCATCATATTTGCAACCCCAACCTCTGTCATACCTGTATGGATACGCTGGAAGAGTGCATCATAAATATCCGTGGTAATGACGCTGCATTCCTTCATAATCTGAATTTCCATCGGCGTTTTTACAGCACGCAGTTCCTCCAGCATGTCATATGAGGAGCACATTACCTTTGCCATGTTTTCAGCACCAATGGTATCTTCGATTTTTTTATAAAGTCCCATGCTTAGACCATCACAGCGTCCGTCATCGGTGGAAATGTCCAGCGCCATATGGCGGGGAGCGCAGCTGCCATAAATTTTCTTGAATTCCGGCATCACGTCATTATGTGAAACCTCTACAACCTTTGTGTACATTCCGGTTTCCCGATATGCGCAGGCATTCTCGTGCTGCGCAAGAACGATTCGACTTCCATCGGCAGTCAGCACGAATAAGACTTCATTCATTGTGCTCGTGTTGAACATCAGCTCCAAAGCGGTATCTTTCTTCAGACGGGTGTATATCACCCACATGTCAATACCATACTCGTTAAGCAGTTCCTTTGCCCGAGCCATTTTTTCCGATGCGACAACATTACGATCAATCATTGTTCTGTTTCCTCCTTAACAGCTTTTTTTACAGCCAAAGTCAACACCTGTGTGCCAAAATGGACAGAGTCCTTGTGAATACGTTCATTAACACCATGAACCATAGTAACAGCAGTATCAAAAGTCATATCCCATGGGTAAACCGGGCTGTAGCCATAGACCCGTGCACCGGTATGTACCAGAAAACGCCCATCGCTGGACCCCATGGATACGAAGGGGAGAATCTGCACAGTTTCAGCGTTTCCTCCTTTCAAAACTTCCTTCGTGGAACTCTCAAGGGTACGCAGCATTTTACTGCAGGGATCTGCTTCGTATCCTTGGCTCAGAGACAGAATTTCATACTCACAGTCCCATTTCCTTGCCAGAGAATTCAGAATCTGAACCAGGTAATCCCGACCAAAACCGGGCAGCAAACGCACATCACAAAGTACACAGACAGAATTTATGTTTTCACCGGTGATCATTGTTACTGTCATTGTATTGTGCTTCATGGCAAAAAGTATTTTTTCCATCATCGTGGAAAGAGGCGCACCTTGCAGGCTTTCTTCAAAATGTTTTACTGTGTCGAGAAGCCGGCAGTCCATGACCATGGAGCCAATGTCTTCAACAAGAGACATAGCCCTGACCATCGCATCTCCGCTTCCAAAGAAAGGTCCCTTTGCATGCCTTGCGGGGACAGTAAATTTTACCGTGCCGCAGCCCTTCTGACCTGACTCGCACAGATAGAAGACTTTTTTCCCGGCCTGAATCGGGAAACCACCTCCCTCACTGATTACGTCACTGTTACGGAAAATATCCACCCCTGAAAGGGTTTTGCCGCCAACTGTAAATGACCCGGTTAAGAAGGCCTGCAGCCCCAGTGTACTGCCGCACTCCTCATCGCAGGTGGCAATAAAGTATACATCCCGATTTCTTCCGCATTCAGCAGACAAACTGAGAAACGCACACAGTTCCATTGCAGTCAGCTGCTTGGTATCTACCGTACCTCTCCCGTAGATATAGCCATTTTCATCCTCATGGGCCTCAAATGGCGGGTATTTCCATTGTGCAGCCTCTGCGGCGACAACATCCATATGGCTTAAAAGCACGAGAGACGGCTGCGTCCTCTCAATATCTGCAGGCAGGCAGGAAAGAAGGTTTCCACGGTTGGGAGATGTTTCCTGCCGGATAAATGGTAAATTGTACGCTTTCAGTTTTTCCTCAAGATAGGCAATCAAATTTCCTTCGCAGCCGGGCGGGTTTACGGTATTGATTTGAACCAATTCTTTCAGAATTTGGACAGCATCATTCATCGGCATCACATCTCCGTTCACGTTAATCACTTGGTAAAGCTGACTTTTTCCTCGGGGCAATACTGCAGACCCACAGCACTGCCCCCGGAAAAAAGAACTTCGTCTGCGGTGAAGAGTCCACACACTATGACGGGTGGACTCTTCACCGTGGGAAGCGGGATTATTCAGTTACGCTCCATTTCTCAATCTGGAAGGTAATTCCGCGGTAATCGCATACAAAGTTCTGAACTCTCTGACTGACACCGCATACACCATATGTGCCATACATAGGAATCCAGTACAGATCGTCAGATTCCAGCTTGGCAATCTGATGGAACAGGTCTGCGCGCTTTTCAACATCTGTCTCCAGCAGTGACTGCTTGAACAGTTCATCAACCTCAGCATTGCTGTAATGACCAAAGTTCCAGGAACCGGCTCCGGTGGAGGTGGACAGATAATCATTGTATTCATTGGGGTCGACTTCAACACCAAAACCTAATGTGTACATCATGTAGGAGTCACCGGTTGTTTCGGTATTTCCGCTGTCCGGCAGAAGCTTTGTAAATGCCAGAGTGGAGAAATCCTGGGTAATTACTTCCATTTCCACACCAATTTCTTTCCACTGCTGCTGCAGCATTGTGGCAATGGATTCACCGGTAGAGGAGGTGGACATATCGTAAACAACATGCAGGCGTTTCCCGTCTTTCTCGTAATAGCCGTCGGAGCCCATTGTATAGCCGGCTTCCTCCAGCAAGGATTTTGACAAATCCGGATTGTACTCATAAACTGTCACATCGTCAGTGTGAGACCAGTGAAGTGTCGGGAAAATATCCTCGCAGACATACGCAAGGTCGTTTCCGTAAACGGTGTCGATAATCTTCTGCTTATCGATGCCATGAGCCAGCGCCTGACGGACGCGAAGATCAGATACAGTTTCATTGAGCAGGTTAAAGCCAATGTAATAAACCGTCATCTGCTCGTAGGTGTAAATTTCCACATCGGAAGAGGCTTCCACATTTTCAACCTCTGCCGTCGGAACATTGTAAAGCACGTCGATTTCGTTGTTAAGCAATGCGGCAGTCAGGGTAGTTTCATCGCCGAAAAGTACGGTTACTTCCTTGATGGAAGGCTTGTCCCCAAAATAGTCATCGTTTCTTTCCAGACGAATATACTGACCGGTCTTCCACTCTACAAACTTATATTTTCCGGTGCCGATTGGTGCGCGGTTGAAAGAGTCATTTGCCCAGTCAGCGGGACTCTCGGAACCAAGAATGTGTTCCGGCAGAATTGCCGTGTACATATTTGCCATGAAAGCGGCATTCGGTGCGATCAGAGTGATCTCAACAGTGTAGTCATCCACTTTTTTAATACCGGAAACTTCCGCGGCATTGCCGTCCTGTACGTCCTGTGCACCAACGATGCTTAAAACACGTCCCTCATTGCCGCCAACGTAGTCTGGGCTTGCCAAGCTGGAGAGTGTAAATACAACGTCGTCTGCAGTGAAAGGCTCACCATCATGCCAGGTTACATTCTGACGCAGATGGAAGGTATATACAGTCCCATCTTCGGAAATATCCCAGCTTTCGGCCAAATCCGGCTGGAAGTTCAGCTCTTCGTCCGGCTTTACCAGGAAACTGAAAATCATATTCTGAACGTTTGAATCCGGCGTACGGGGATACTGCATTGGATTTAAGTTTGCTACTTCAGAGGTTTGGCCGATTACGACGTAGCTGTCATTGTCTGCAGCAACCTCTGCAACCCCAATCGACAGCACCATCGCGAAAGCCAGCAACATGGATACCATTCTAACCAGTTTTTTCATTGTTTTGCCTCCTTATATTTTTCTGACGCTTTCAGAGACGTGAGAGCGCAGCCTGTCCAGCAAAGAATTTATCTCGAAATCATCCATTCGATATGTATCTTCACTCAACATTATTTGAATTATAGCTAGTAATCCTTGATGTGTCAACATTTGTCCGTGTACAGAAGAATTATTCGGATGTTTATACAATTTAAAATGATGAAACTTGCATATTTTATTGATAATTACATGAAAAAGTGTGTATTGAAAGGCAGAACAGAACAAACACTCAAATTATTTTAAGTAAATCAGCAATCAAATGATTCCGAATAGTACGACAAAATGAAAGGGAAAAGCAATGTAAATTCGAAATGCATAAAAAAATGGCTATATTGCAACGGAATTTTAAAATAAAAAAAGGCAGACGAATTTCCTCATCTGCCTTTATGCAAGTACATATATTCTATGCTCAGATTTCTTTATACATCGCGGATGCATCATCCTTGCGGACGGACTCCGCAACCTGCAGCACCTCTACGGAAACAGTGCGGCTGCCCATGGAAATGTCGATCTTGTCGCCGACCTTTACGTCGTAGCTCGCCTTCGCCGGCCTTCCGTTCACGCTGATGCGTGCGTTGTCGCAGGCTTCGTTTGCAACGGTACGGCGCTTGATTAAGCGGGATACCTTCAGATACTTATCCAGGCGCATTGTTATTTGTTGACGGTATCCTTCAAGGTCTTGCTTGCCTTGAAGGAGGGTACCTTGGATGCAGCAATTTCCATAGGCTCACCGGTGCGGGGATTGCGGCCGGTATGTGCCTCACGCTCTTTCAGATCAAAAATGCCAAATCCATTGAGCTGCACCTTGTCACCCTTTACAAGGGCAGCGGTGACTGCATCCAATGAAGCATTTAAAATCTTCTCAACATCTTTTTTTGCGGTGCCGGTCTGCTCTGCGACAACGGCAATCCATTCAGTTTTTGTCATGTAAAAATTCCTCTTTCCATATAAATTACAGATAGAATCTGCACGGGGGTAGATAATCACATTTCAATTCCCCGTAAAATAAAGCTTTCTAAGACTAACATAATAATCGGAGAAAAGCAAGGCTTTTTAAGCGGGAAATGATTACAATTTTAGAATTTTCGCAATTTTTTCGCCTTTTGGCAGAAGCAGACAGTCCTCACGCGTAATGACCTTCAGCAGGATGGCTGCCAAGACGTATACGGCGCAGCCGACGGCAACCGGAATACCGGCCAGAAGCACGCGGCTGCTGATCCCGGCCACTGTTAAAAGATGCCATGCGATCCACACGACGACACCCATGCTGAGTGCGGCCAAAAGGGGACGAATCAGGTTTACCAGAACTCTTGGCGGATCGGAAACTGTACGCCGGATGGAGTAAAAATTGAGCAGACAGATGACAACATAGCTTGTCAGTGTCCCGATCGGTGTCCCAACAATGCCGATTTCCGGATTGCCGGTGAGAAAATACACGAGGATCAGCTTGATAATTCCTCCGATGAGCATGTTTACAACCGGCTGGTGCACATTGCCGTGAGCCTGCATAATTGCCGTCGACACGAGCACAAGAGCGTTGAATACAACGGAAACGCCAAGAACGGTCATCATTTTTGCGGCAAGGGCTAATTTTTCACCGGTGTAGCCCCCAAGCAGCGCTGTGATGGGCTCAGCCAGACAAATCAGACCGACCGCACAGGGCATTGCAAAAATGCCGGTGACGCGGATGGCGGATTCCTCTGTCAGTCTGGTTTCACGGTACTTCTTCAGCGTAATCTGCGCGGTAATTGCCGGGATGATGCTGACGGTAATCGGCGTGATAAAAGCGCAGGGCATGTTGTAAATGGTCTGCGTCATTACGTGAATTCCGCGCATGGTATCAGCCTCTGCCTGAGTAATGCCGGAGGCAAGCAGCCTGCCCATGTAAATTTTGCTGGAAAGGGATGTAATGATGGACAGAATTGTGGAGCTGACCGTAATCGGTACGGCAATTCGCATCAGATCCCTTGCCGTGGCGGAGAAGCTTTTCGGAGCATCTGCCGCCTGCGGGAGCTGGCGGTAACTCTTTCGGAAATGGGCGCCGAGATATACAGACGAGACAAGGCAGCTGGCAGTTACACCCAGAATGGCGCCGCCGGCGGCGAGAGATATTTCACCGGTTGCCTTGAGCAGGATAATTGCAGCAGCCATGCCGACAATCAGCTTCGTTATGACTTCCAGCACCTGGGAGACGGCAGTTGGAAGCATATTGCTCTGCCCTTGGAAAAAGCCCCGGTAGGCGCTCATGATGCAGATCAGGAAGACGCATGGGCCAAGGAAACCAATCGCGGCCCATGCATCCGGCTGGTTCCAGAATTTGGCAAGGGGCTTGCAGAACACTGTCATCAAAAGACTGCCGACAATGCCCAGAATCAGGAAAATTTTTTTCGCAGTTGCGTATACCTGGCGAACCTGACCGTAGTGCTCCAGACTGCACGATTCCGAAATCATGCGGCTCATTGCCACAGGCAGGCCGGCGGTGGAGATCATCAGCAAAATATTGTAGATTTCGTAGGCTGTGCTGAAATAGCCAAATCCCTTTTCACCAATAATGGCGTTCAGAGGGACCTTATAAAGTGCCCCCACCAGCTTTACAATCATGGTGGCTGCGGCAAGCAGCGCGGTTCCCTGTAAAAAATTCTGCTTTTTCTGCTCCATGGTTACTCCTTCGCGGGTGCGGGCTCATCCTTTTGAAAAAGCTTCGGAATGGCATCGCCTACGAGCTCCTGCACAACCGAGGATAAATCAATTGTGGGGAATTTGCCGTTTTGATACAGAATTTTGCCGCGCACCATGGTCATGGCGACGTCGCCGCCCTTTGCGGCGAAGACAAGCGCGTTCATCACGTTATGGCAGGGCATCAGGTGCGGCGCGGTAAAGTCAACAAGTACAATGTCGGCATCCATGCCGGCCTGCAGCATGCCGCACTGCTTCCCTCTGCCCTGGGCCTGGGCACCGCACACGGTGGCCATCATCAGTGCTGCGGAGCAGGGAAGGGCAGATGCATCTCCACAGCTGCGGCGCACAGCCATGGATGCACCGCGCATTACCTCAAACATATCCAGGTTGCCGGCCTCAACTGTGCTCCCGGTGCCAAGGGCTACATTCATTCCGGATTGAACGCATCCGAGAATCGGAGCGCACTCCATACCGTTTTTTGCTGCGGCAAGGGGCATTGCGACGGCGCTGACTTTTTTCCGCCCCAGAATTTTCTGCTCGAAGGGCTCCAGATAATTGCAGCCGGCAGCCAGGGCAGGAACGTTAAACATCCCATGGCAGTTAAGAAGTTCCCCCGGATTCATGCCGGTTCGCTCCAAACACCCTTCTACCTCACCGGGGGTTTGTGCCAGATGCAGCTGAATGCCGAGACCCTGCTCACTTGCGTAGCCGACAAGAGCTTCCCAGAGCTTATAGTTGCTGGTATATTCGGCATAGATACCGGCGTCAATTTTAATTCTGCCATTGTCGTAGCCGTGCCATGCTTCTTTGACGCGTACCAGCTCTCTGCACTGCTCATCGGTTTCAAAGTCAAAGTCCTCATTCTGGTCGATGAATCGGTAAGACGAGAGCGCCAGATTCGCTTTTATTCCGGATGCGGCAACGGCTTCCGCTGTGGCATTCGGATAGTAGTAGAGGTCAGAAACGGAGGTTACGCCGAAGCGGAGACATTCCGCAATGGAAAGAAGTGCGGCGGCTTTGGCACATCTGGAATCCATTCTTGCCTCTTTTTTCAAAAGCTCTTCCAAAGCCTGCTTGTTTCCAAAATCGTCGGTGTAACAGCGCAGTATGGAGGATGCCAAATGTGTGTGGCAGTTGATCAGACCGGGCATCGCCACCATGCCTGTGCCGTCAATGACGGTTTTGGGAGGCTCCTTCGGCGCGTATTTGGAAACAGATACGATTTTGCCCTCATTAATTTCAATATAGGCGCCAAAAAGGACATCGAGCTTTGTATTCATTGTTACGGCTGTGACGTTTGCGATTAATGTATCCAAGACACGGTTACCTCCTATTTCATCAGGTCGAAGAGAGCCTGCTTTTGCGCAAGGACTTTCGGCAGCTGCTCAATGTATTGTTCCGGAAACTTCGGATTATGGAAGCGCTGCAGCGATCCGTCCGTCAGATTGATTTTGCTCATGCCGCCGCCCCCCAGTGAAAGGATGGTGTGAATTTCCTCCATCATATAGATATTGTACAGACAGTCGAGACCATCGCGGCTCCATCCGACATTTTCAAAGGAGCCGGACATGTATTTCTGCCGATAGAGATAGTAGGGCTTATAGCCGAGGGAAGACAGAGTTTCGTTTGCATAGGCCACCATCTGCGCTACATCTGCGGCACCCGGAAGACTTTCCCGCTTCTCAAACAGGTCCGCGCCTTTTTTCAGTGCCAACGTGTGTACGGTGATGTTGGATGGCCGCAGCGCGGCGACTGCATCCAGGCTGCGGCAAAAACCGCTGATATTGTCCTCCGGCAACCCTGCAATCAGATCCATGTTGATTGCGGAAAAGCCGGTATCTGCTGCCTCATGGTATGCGCGGACGATGTCCTCGGCACGATGGGGCCGACCGCATGCATGAAGAACGTGATTTTCCATTGTCTGCGGATTGATGCTCATACGGTTTGCGCCGTGAACGCGAATGGTATTAAGCTTTTGTGCGTCCAGCGTGTCCGGACGTCCCCCTTCCACGGTGTATTCCAGACAATCGGACAGGTCGAAGAATGTATTTACGGCATCCATCAACCGAATCAGCTGCGCATTTGACAGTGTTGTCGGCGTTCCGCCGCCAATATAAAGCGTGCGGATGCGGCGGCCGGATTCGCGAAGCAGAGAGCCGGTAACCTCGATCTCCTGCAGAAGGGCGTGTAAATACGGTTCAAGCAAATCCGTTTTCTTCCCGACAGTCCGGCTGACGAAGCTGCAGTAAACGCACCGTGTGGGACAGAAGGGAATGCCAATGTAAACAGACAGGTCCCCTTCACGGAGTTTTTCCACCGCTTTTACGGTTGACTGCGAGCACGCGACGGCGAGCTTCCTGCGGGCGGGGGAAACAAAGTAGTCTTCCTCCATCATTTTTTCGGCAGATTCAGGGGTGCCGCCTGCCAGAAGATGCTTCGTGGTCAGCTTCGTGGGACGCACACCCGCCAGCGCACCCCACGCCGGTTCCTCCGGCAGGAGCTGCACTGCGGCAAGATAGATTCCCTGCTGCAGCGCCCGCCGCCGCAGCTGTACGGTTTCTTTTTCCGCTTTCAGGCGGCGGACAGATGAGACTGTTTTTCCGTCCAGCGTAATCTGAGACTGTATTGTGAGATAGCTTTTGCCGCGGGAAAGCTTTGATGTGGCTTCCAGCGGCGTCGCTTCCGGGAAGAGAGATAACAGCAGCTGCTCTACCGGGTATCGATCCTCATGACCGATGAGCTTTAAATTCATGGAAATGCCCTCCGGACTATTTCAGATAGGGGTTGCTTTCCCGCTCCCAGGACAGCTCCGTGGAGCTTCCGTGACCGGGGTACACCAGGTAGCTGCCCGGAAGAGCTGCAATTTTCCTGAGCGAAGAGATCATATCCCCGTGATTCCCGCCGGGCAGGTCTGTGCGTCCGCAGCTTCCGCAAAAGAGCGTGTCGCCGGAGAAAAGGATGTTTTCGCAGATCAGGCATACTGACCCGGGCGTGTGTCCTGGGGTCGGAATGACGGTGAATTGCAGCCCTGCCGCGGTGATGCTTTCGGATGCGGGATACGTATCCGTGTAATAGAGTTTTCCGTTTGTAATGATCGGGGGGAGACGCAAATCGTCCGCACTGATAAAAACGCGGCAGTCGGTCTCAGCGGCAATATCTTTTACAGCTCCCACATGGTCAAAGTGCCCGTGTGTAAGCAAAATTGCATCCACGGTTAAGTTCATTGCCTGAACCTTTTCCAGAATGGTGTTTGGCTCGTACCCCGGATCAATAATACAGCAGCTTGTGCTGCCTTCCTTTTGTACCAGATAGCAGTTCGTCTGATAAAGACCTAATGTAAGATGTGTGATTTTCATTGCAGTTGCTCCTTAGCCGCGCCTCGAGGCTTGCAGCTGGTCAGTATCCAGAATCAGCGTGACCGGCCCGTCGTTCAGAGAGTCTACCTTCATATCGGCACCAAAGCGGCCATGCTGCGGCGGGTATCCCAAATCTGCACAGTCAGCGAGAAAACGTTCATACAGCTGATTTCCAAGCTCCGGCGCCGCCGCCTCAGCAAAGCTTGGCCGCCGCCCTTTGCGGCAGTTTCCGTACAGCGTAAATTGGCTCACCACCAGGACTTCCCCGTGTACCTGGTCAAGACCAAGATTCATTTTCCCGCATTCATCTTCAAAAATACGCAGGCTCAGTGCCTTTTCCGCCAGAAGGCGGCATTCTTTTTCGGTATCCTGCGGGCCGACCCCGAGAAGGATCAGAAAACCGCGGCCGATTTTCCCAACGACTTCACCATCAATTGCTACGGATGCGTGTGCAACGCGAGTCAGTATCGCTCTCATATCAGTTTTGTCCTCTCCGAGATCCGGTTACGTCACGAATATTCAGCAGACGGTTGCGGATGCTATCCAGT